>JBDUAP010000223.1:0-4954 GCA_040004585.1 Sporichthyaceae bacterium | reverse complement strand
AGCAGGCACGGGCGCTCCAGCTCGGCGACGACCTCGCGGAAGATGAAGACGGACTCGGCCTCCAGGGCGTCCAGCTGGGACAGCTGGTAGCGGGCAGCGTCCTGCATCGAGTGAGTTCACCTCCGTCCATAGGCGTAGGCCACCGACCGGCGAGGGCCGTGGCCTGGGAGCGCTGGGAGCCAGCGTACGCAAGCGGTACGGCGTGCGCCGAATCCGCCCGTGGCTCAGATGCCCAAGGCCCGGCGGATGCGCTGAAGCTGGCTGACCAGGGCCCAACTCACCTCGTCCGGGGTGCGCCCGCCGTCGACCCTGACCAGCTCCTCGCGCTGCTGGTAGTAGTCGAGCATGGGGACGGTGTGCTCCATGTAGACCTCGAGCCGGTGCTCGATGACCTCGGCGGTGTCGTCGCTGCCGCGGCCGCGCGCGAGGAGCCGGCGTACCAGCTCGGCGCGAGGCACGTCGAGGTGAACGGCCACCTGCGCCTCTACACCGAGGTCCTTTGCCACGGCGTACGAGATCTCGGCCTGCTCGACGGTTCGCGGGAACCCGTCGAGTATGTAGCCACCGGTGTCGCTGGCCGTGACGACCGGCTTGCGCAGGACGTCCATGAGCAGCGTGTCGGGCACCAGGTCGCCGCGGGTCACGTACTGCTGGACCTTGTGGCCGAGAGCGGTCCCGTCGGTGACATGCTGGCGCAGGAGGTCTCCGCTGGAGATGTGGGTCAGACCGAAGTGTTCGGCAAGCCGGGTGGCCTGGGTGCCCTTGCCGGACCCGGGTGCACCGATCAGGAGCAACCGCACAGGGATTCCTCCTCTCGACGTGGTGGCGTTACTCCCGTGCTGCGGAGGGTACGGCTACAACAACTGACACGACCAGCGGGAGGTAATTCCATGAAGACCGTTCGCGAGATCATGACCACCGGAGCGGAGTGCGCGAACGTCGGCGAGACACTCGTCGAGGCTGCCCGCAAGATGCGCGATCTCGAAGTCGGAGCCTTGCCGATCTGCGGCGAAGACGACCGGCTCCAGGGCATGCTGACCGATCGCGACATCGTCGTCCGCGTGGTCGCCGACGGCCGGGACCCGGGCTCGGTCAAGGTCGAGGAGCTCGCCAACGGCAAGCCGGTCACCATCGGCGCCGACGACACCGTCGGGGAGGCGCTGCGGACGATGAGCAACCGCGGGGTGCGCCGCCTCCCGGTCATCGACGGCCACGACCTGGTCGGCATGGTCAGCCAGGCCGACATCGCGCGCAACCTGCCTGACGACAAGATCGGCGCCCTGGTGGAGGCCATCTCGAAGGCTCCCTCCAACAGCTGACGCCAGCGGCGGTCGGAGTCAGGCGCAGTCTGGCTGCACCTCAGCGCGGTAGAAGTCTCAGTGGGTCAGCGGCAGGTCAGGACTCCGGATGGCCGACCGGGTCCGGGCGACGTCGGCGAGCAGGGACCGTTCCCGCTGGATAAAGTCCTCGTGCACGGCACC
Source organism: Sporichthyaceae bacterium (assembly GCA_040004585.1). GTDB lineage: Bacteria > Actinomycetota > Actinomycetes > JACCUZ01 > JACCUZ01 > JBDUAP01. Next base: position 3,473 of record JBDUAP010000223.1, on the reverse strand, counting down.
GCGCTCGGCTCGGTCGCGGAGGAACGCGAGCTCGGTCGCGGCGTGCTGAAAGGCCGGCAGGGTCCGGGCGCCGCGCTCGCCGTACATGCCCTTGGCCCAAGCGACGGCCAGCCGCCGCGCCGGCAGCGACGAGAGCATGGCCACGTCCTCCGGAGCCAGCCAGCCGGCTTGCGCGTACGCCGGCAGCCACCGGGCCACGATGGCTCCTTCGCGCCGGCGCGACCACACGGCCACGGCGACGACGAGGGCGAACGCCGGCACCATGATCACCGCGTAGCCGGTCAGGAAGGAGCCGAGCCCGCCGAGCGCGGAGTAGTTCCAGGCCGTGTGCAACACCACCGCGGCGAGGTAGCCGACCACCGGGGCCAGCCACCGGACTGCCGTGCTGCCGGACCGGGCCGCGACACCGAAACCGATCCCGGTCATGACGGTGAACAGGGGATGGGCGAACGGCGAGAGAACGCCACGCAGCACGAAGGTCAGGCCGACGGCGAAGATGCCACCGGACAGCCCCAGGTCCTGTGAGCCGGCGAGGAACGCCCGACCGAAGTAGAGGATGTTCTCGGTGAACGCGAAGCCCAGTCCGGCCAGCCCCGCGATCACGATGCCGTCGACGACCCCGTCGAACTCCCGCCGCCGGAACAGGAAGACGGCGAGGACAGCCAGCCCCTTGGCGGCCTCCTCGACCCAGGGCGCGACGTAGACGGCTGTGGTCGCCATCCCGTGGCCCGGATTGCTGGTGCCCGCGGCCACCACCATCGTGGTCGCGGTGTTGAGCACCGCTGCGACCAGCGCGGCCACGGTGGCGCCCCAGAAGAACGCGAAGGCGAGCAGACGGCGCGGCTCCGGCTCGTAGCGGTCGACCCAGCGGAATGCCGCCAGAACGAGGGGCAGGGGCAGCAGGGCCAGCGTCACCCCGATGAGGAATCCGACCAGGCCGGTGTCGCTGGTCACCACGGCGAGAACGAGCAGGCCGCACAACGCCATCAGGACGACGAGGAAGCCGACCAGGAGCAGTTGGGCGATCCGGGACCAGCGGGCGGGCGTGACCCGGGCCGGCTCGCTCAACCAGAAGGCCTCGTCAACCGGGGGCGGAGCGGGCGCGCGGCCGCGAGGCAGGGTCACGGAACGAGCCTTACCACGTCGGGAAAGTCGAAACCGTCGTCGGGATTGAACCGAAACCGCACGGGAAGCGCAGATCGTGATGGGGGCCGGCAGGCGGCAGGGGACGCCGGTCCCCATCACCGCTTACGTCTAGCCAGTCGCTGGCGGGCTATCCCCGGCTCCCTCTCGGGGCAGACCCAGATGGCTCAGGTGGGTCATGGCCGCGTAAAGAGGGCATACCTAGGCTCAGAGGCCAGGCACAGTGTTCCTTTCAGGCCCTGTGCTGGTTCAGGATTTGGTGCTCCTCAGTCCCGTCGAGAGAGGGGGAGTCGATGCGCAAGACCGACGCGCGCGTACAGGACCCAATGGTGCTCGACGAGATCGAGCTCTACGGCGACCTGGTGATCGCTGCCTCCTCGTCCGACGAGCCGCTCAGCCAGGATCAGATCGACCTCGTCCTGGGCATCGCTGCGGAGCCGTCCGAGCAGTCCTGAACCGCCGAGACGGGTCGGTTGCCACGGGGCGTGCGTCGGGGCCTAGCATCGGCCACGCAACGTCCCAGGATCGGTTGACGGCTGACAATCAGGAGCCCCCGTGCGCTTGAACCTGCGCCCGAGCAAGACCAGCTTCTACGAGATGTTCGCGACGTCGGGTCAGAACCTCGTCGTCGGGGCCCGGCTTCTCAAGGAGTTGCTGGGTGCCGATCCGTCGCAGCGCAAAGAGATCGCCGAGAAAATGCGCGGTGCCGAGCACGCCGGCGATGAAGCGACCCACGCGATCATGCGTGAGCTCAACGAGACCTTCGTCACCCCGTTCGACCGCGAGGACATCTATCGCCTCGCCTCGGCACTTGACGATGTCATGGACTTCATGGAGGCAGCAGTCGATCTCGTCGTCCTCTACAACATCGCTGAGCTGCCGCCCGAGGTCGCAGACCAGGTCGACGTCCTCGAACGCGCCGCCGAACTCACCGCCGAGGCGATGCCCCGATTGCGTGGGATGAAGGACCTCAAGGAGTTCTGGATCGAGCTGAACCGCTTGGAGAACCAGGCCGACCAGGTCTACCGGCGACTGCTCGCGCGCCTTTTCAGTGGTGAGTACGACGCTCTGACGGTGCTCAAGCTCAAGGAGGTCGTGGATCAGCTCGAGGCGGCGGCAGACGCCTTTGAGACCGTCGCCAACACGGTCGAGACGATTGCTGTCAAGGAGTCCTGACCGGTGGAGCTTGCCACCATCATCGCCGTCGTTGTCATCGCGTTGGCCTTCGACTACACCAACGGCTTCCACGATGCGGCCAACGCCATCGCGACCTCGGTGTCGACCCGCGCGCTGACGCCTCGGGTGGCGCTGCTGATGGCGGCCGTCATGAACTTTGTCGGCGCCTTTCTCGGCACCAAGGTCGCCAAGACAGTCTTCAGTGTGCTGGAGCCACCCGACGGTGAGCATGCGCTCGTGGTGGTGCTAGCGGCTCTGCTCGGCGCAATCGCGTGGAACCTCATCACCTGGTACTACGGCCTGCCGTCCTCGTCCTCGCACGCGCTCATCGGCGGTCTCGTCGGGGCCGGTCTCGCAGGCTCGGTCACCGTGCACTGGGAAAGCGTCGTCCAGAAGGTCGTCTATCCGATGCTTCTCTCGCCGGTCGTCGGCGGCCTGTTGGCGTTCTTGCTCATGATGGCCATCCTGTGGACCTTCAAGAACAAGAGACCTGGTCCGATCAACCGGGGCTTCCGGCTCGCCCAGACCCTCTCGGCGTCCGCGATGGCGCTCGGCCACGGCCTGCAGGACGCGCAGAAGACGATGGGCGTGATCGTGCTCGCTCTCGTCACCGGTGGCTACCAGGAAGACTTCGACATCCCCTGGTGGGTCGTCGTGCTCGCGGCCAGCGCGATCTCTTTGGGCACCTATTCCGGTGGCTGGCGAATCATGCGAACCCTCGGTCGGCGGATCATCCACCTCGACCCGCCGGGCGGCTTCGCAGCCGAGACCGTTGCGGCCAGCATTCTCTACACGACCGCCTACGTGTTCGAGGCGCCCATCTCGACCACCCAGACCATCACCGGCGCGATCATGGGTGTGGGCGCGACTCAGGGCCGTCGGGGCGTGCGGTGGTCCGTCGCCGGGAACATTTTCGTGGCCTGGGTGCTCACTATCCCGATGGCCGGACTCTTCGCAGCCGGCACCTACTACGTCCTTCATCTCTTCCTGGAGTAGTCCTCTACGACGGGCGCGCCAACGGGCGTAACCGTGCCCCAACGGGCCTGCCTGGCCGTTGTCGCACCTTGGGTACTAGGGGTCGTCGCAACACCTCAACGACGAGAGGTGTTTTCGATGGGTCAACCCGGAGCGTTGCTCAAGCAGAAGCGCGTGTT
>JBDUAP010000222.1:0-4964 GCA_040004585.1 Sporichthyaceae bacterium | reverse complement strand
GCAGTGCCGGCGCAACGGTCACCACGAGGGCTGCGCTCGTGACGATCACCCCCACCCTGAGCACAGCATCCGCACCGGGCAGTCCCCAGCCCGGCGGCACCTTCGCCACCACGGCCCCCCATCGGCGACGGACCCAGACTGGCGCCACTGCGAGCGCGTGCGCGAGACCGACCATGAGGGGGATGCGCACCATCAGGTCGAGCTTGTGCACGTTGCGCAACACCGCGAGCGGTCCGTCCAGCAGGTCGCGGGCCGCGGGTGCTGCCGGGCCGGCGTGTCCCACTGCCATGAGCAACGTCCCGAGGAGCAGCGACCAGAGCAGGAAGCGCCGCTCGTGCAGGGACCGTGACGCGAGTCCAGCGAGTCCGAGTCCCGCAACCGCAGACGTCGCGAGCACGGCGAGCACCGAGCTCGCGAGCCACCACCCCGCCGGCCAGCTCGGCTCACCCAGGCTCGGAGACCAGGCGACCCAATCCGACGTCCCGCGCAACACGTTAAGCACCGAGGTCACCGACGTCGTGATCCGCGCAGACTCGATGTAGTCGAGGAACGGGTATGCGTAGCCCCCGAGCACGAGCAGCGGTAGCAGCCACCACGCTAACGCGAGGGCCACCCCAGCGGCCCACCACCTGACCAGGCGTCGGCGGGTCGGCCCGGACTCCCGAGTCAGCAACCAGAGGATGGGTGGCGCCAGGACAGCCACGGTGGCGGCCGCGTTGACCGCACCGACGCACGCGAACGCCACCGCGGAGGCGAGTGCGGCTCGGCGGACCTGGCTGGGCTCCCGGCAGCGCACCAGCGGCAACAGCACCCAGGGTGCCAGGGCCAGCGGCCAGCTCTCGACGGACAGGGGCCCGATGGTGCTGAGGACCCGCGGGCTCAGGCTGAAGGCCAGGGCGGCGACCATGCGCGTGTTCCACGTCCCCACCCCGAGCGCGGCGGTCAGCCCGAGCATCCCGGTGAAGGCGACGACAAGAAGCAACGCCCACCAGGAACGCTGCACGACCCACCCCGGCAGTCCGGCCAGCTGCCCGAGCCAGAAGAACGGCCCCATCGGAAACAGGTAGCCGTAGGCCTGGTTCTGCAGCTGCCCGAAGCCGACGTGGGGATCCCAGGCCAACAGGGCCCGGTGCAGGAACTCGCCCGGTGCGACGACGAGGTCGAGCTTGGTGTCGGCTACCAGCTTCCCCGGTGACTGCGCGAAGGCGACAGCTGTGAGCCCGACGGCGGCCGCGAGCTCGCGCATCCGCAAGACCCGCGACGGCACCGGGACATCGCTCCCTTGGGGGTGCGCCTGCAGTCTCATCGGCGACGAAGGACCAGCAGCAGGTTCCACGTCGCGAACTCACGGACGAGAGGCACCCGCACCAGCCCGCGCGCCCAGCGCGGGTAGTACCGAGGTCGCGCGTCGAGCAGGTCGGTCCCTTGCTGCGCGCGTGCCAGCCGCAGGCCGGCGGCGACCGACAGCCGGTAGAGGTTCGTGTCCACTTGGTTCTTCGGCGGCCGTCCGTACTTGCGGGCGTAACGGTCGATGGCCCGCCTGCCGCCGAGATAGTGGTACGGCGACGTCTCGTGGCCACCCCACGGGGACAGCCAGTTGGTGTAGCTGATCATGATCAGACCACCCGGACGTGTGACACGCACCATCTCGTCGGTCAGCACGGACGGTCTGCGTACATGCTCCAGGACGTTGCTCGAGAACGCGACGTCAACCGACGCCGGGCGCAGCGGCAGTCGCTCGCCCTGAGCCACGATCGCCGTCGTACCCGCCATGTCGGACACGCCGACCGCACGCTCGTCGGCGTCGACACCGATGTAGAAGGCGCCGCGCTCGGCGAACGCGTGGGCGAACTGCACCGGGCCGGCGCCGACGTCCAGGACCTTACGTCCCGATAGGTTGGTGTAGTCCTCGACGAGCCTGACGGAGTCGGCGGCGAGTGCCCCGTAGAAGATCTCGGGCGCGGTCTGCTCGACGGCAAAGGCCCGCAGGAGCGCCACCGACCTGCTCAGGCCACGCTCGGCGGACACGTCCACGGCTCGCGCTGCGGTGCGGACGGACATTGCGCGCAGCCTACCGGCGTACCTCCACTGCGTTCGGGTCCTGCGCGAGGTCGGCGGCAGATACCCTCCTCGACCATGACCTCCAGTCGCGACCGCGCCATAGACCGGCCGCTGCGGGTGATCTTCCTCAGCTGGCGCGACTCGGGGCACCCGGAAGCGGGTGGCGCCGAGGCCTTCCTCGACCACGTGAGCCGGCATCTGGCGGAACAGGGCCATGACGTCACCGTTCTCACGGCCCGGTATGAAGGAGCTGCCCCCGACGAGATGCTGGACGGGCGTCGTTTCCTCCGGCGCGGTGGGCGGTTCAGCGTCTATCTCTGGAGCCTGCTCCGACTCTTTCTCCGCAGTCGATCCGTGGACGTGGTCGTAGACGTGCAGAACGGCATCCCGTTCTGGTCGCCGCTCGTGACGACGAAGCCCGTCGTGAACCTGGTTCACCACGTGCACCGCGAGCAGTGGCCCGAGGTCTTCGGTCCCGGGTGGTGGTTGGAGTCGCGCGTCGCTCCGCGGGTCTACGCCGGGAGCCACTACCTGGTGGTCTCCGGCGCGACACGAGACGAGTTGGCCGGCTTGGGAGTCGACCCGGAGCGAACAACCGTCGTCTACAGCGGCCGCGACCCGGCGCCGCCGGGCGAGACGCTGCCGACACCACAGCCGAGCCTCGCGGTCCTCGGGCGACTGGTTCCGCACAAGCGGGTTGAGCTGGCGATGGACGCGATCAACGCGCTTCGCCACCGCCACCCGAGCCTGGTTCTGCACGTCGTCGGGCACGGCTACTGGAACGACGAGTTGCATGCCTATGCCGACCGGCTCGGCGTGACCGACGCGGTCCGGTTCCACGGCTTTGTCGACGAGGCCGAGAAGAACGCGATCCTCGGTGCGGCGTGGGTGCACGTGCTCCCTTCCCTAAAGGAGGGTTGGGGGCTCGCGATCATCGAGGCAGGTGCCCACGGCGTGCCATCGATCGCGTTTCGCGGGGCCAGCGGTACGACGGAGTCGGTGCTCGACGCCCGGACGGGGTATCTCGTCGACGACGTCGGCGAGCTCGAGGCGGCGATCGAGCGGCTGCTGTTGGACCCGCTGCGTCGGAGGGAACTCGGCGAGGCCGCTCGGGAGTTCGCGCAGACGTTCACCTGGGCAGCCACCGGAGCCGAGGTGGAGCTGGTGCTTCGGCGTGCGATCGGCCTCGCGGTCTCGTCGGTCCCCCATCAGTACGCGGCGCGGACTCCGGAGGCCGTCATCGGTGCAGTCGCGCCTTCGGCGGAGGCACCACAGACCGGCTAGGGACTGTCGTAGGTGATCAGCGGCTTGTTGACGGGGTCGGCTGGCTTTGCCGTGCCGGCCGCGACGATCGCGAAGGAGCCGATCCCCGCGATGAGCAGACCGAGCAGAGCGCTCAAGATAAGCGGGATGGGCGCAAGCCCAGCCTCGCGACCAGTCGCCATGCGTACACCTCGTCCGTGGAGCGGGCTGCTTTAGGTCGGCCGAGCGTACCAGCGACGACGTACGGAGGTCGTGACCATCGCCGCAAGGGCAGCGGCAAGTCCTCCAGCGGAGAGCATCACCCCCACCGGAGACCGCGGGGCTGGGTGCGACCGTGCGGTCGGGGCCATGCTCCGCAGCTCCAGGGTCGTGCCCTGCCAGACGACCGGCAACGAGGACACCCGGTCTCGCTGACGCGTGGGATCCGGCTGGTCGCGCTACACGACCACCAGTGAGACACCCTCCCGCTCGAGCACGGCGACGAGGTCGCCACCGTCGGCGAGGGCCGTGCGCACCTTCCGGGCGCGCGCGTCTTCCCCTCGGACGGTGCGGGTCGACAGCGGCAGGTCGTCGTTGACCACGACCCTGGCGTCGAGCCATCGCGGCGCTGGGTCCAGCACGATCCGACCGCCGTTCCAGTCGAAGCGGCGGTAGAGGGTGAACGGAAGAACCAGCACGTCGCCGGGCGACCTGGCCTGCTCAACGGCCACCGCGTGTTGCAACTGGGCCCACTCCCCCGGATAGCGCACCGGCACCAGCCGGCCATGCGCCCCCCACGCCAGGCTGGGCAACAGGGCCACCGGAAGCAGAGCGAGCAGGAATCCCAACGCCGCCAGGCTGGGCCGGAGCCGTGCGACTGCGTGTCCGGCGCACAGCGCCACTGCGAGGGAGAACGGCGCGAGGAACTTCTGCCCGTCCCGAAGCAACCCTCCCCCGGGCACACCCGTGACCACGTGCTCGAGCAGGCCCGAGAGGCCTGGTGTGACGCCGGCCATGGCGACGACGAACCCGAGGACCGCGACGGATAGGACGCCCCATGCTGTGCCGCCGGAGGCGCGGGCGAAGCCAGGCGCCCCCCAGGCAAGCGCCGCCACAACAGCCAGCAACGCCGCCAACGACAGCAGCAGGCTGGCTCGCTCGGCCGGCCAGACGGCCGGGTTCCAGATCCCGCCGAGGGTGATCGCGCTGCCCAGAGAGCCCAACGGGGTGTCCGCGCTGGTCGCGAATGCCGCGACGGCACGGGGATCGGAGTCCAAGCCGCCGGCTCGCGAGAGCGCCGGGATGAGCCAGGAGCAGGCAGCAAGCCCCGCCGCCACGACAGCGACGGCCAGGGCCCGCCACCGACCGGGGGAAACTCCTGGAGCCAGGAGTACACCGAGGGCGAGCCCAGCGGCGAGCACGAGCGAGGTGCTCCCGGCTAGCCCGGCGAGACTCAAGGTGAGAGCGAGAGCAGCCAAGGCGCCGGGTCTGGCCGCCCGGGCCGCCGACGCGGTGGCAACCACCCACGGCAGGGCGGCGTAGCCGAGCAGGAAACCCCAGTGCCCGATGGCGAGTCGCTCGAAGACGTAGGCGTTCCAGGTGTACGCCGTGACCGCGACGGCAGCGCCCGCACGACTCGGCACCAGCCTGGCGACGCCCCA
>JBDUAP010000221.1:0-5014 GCA_040004585.1 Sporichthyaceae bacterium | reverse complement strand
GAAAGGCGAACCCGAACGGGACGATGTAGTAGTCGCTGCTCGGATCGCTGCCGACCACGAATGTCCCGGGGAACGCCGCCAGCAGGTCGGGGATCGACCCATGGAAGCTCCACCACGGGAACTTTCCCCTGATCGAGCCGGCACCTCCACCGACACCCTTCAGGTGATTGCAGCCGGCCCCCGCCACATCGGCGGTTCCGCCCTGGTCGATCTCCATCCATAGCCAAATCCCGCCGATCCCGACGCCAGCCGGCGGTGCCGCACAGAGCGGGAAGCTCGCCTTGGGAGGCGGATCCGATCATTGCCCGTTGGTGTGGGCGGCTCGCGAGCGAGCCCCCGGATCGTTCGCGCTCGGGTTAAGCACAGCCGAAGGTCGCAAGACGTCGCGACCAGAGCTTGCAGGGAGGGTCCGCTGATGGGTGCGAGCAGTGAGACGGTCATGGCGGTGGACCACGTGCTCGACTTCCATCCCTGGAGCACCGCGTCGCAAGGCTCGCGCGCCGTCAGGCGAAGATCGGGCCGATCCGCGGGTCGCGGCCGATCAGCTCGGCTCGCAGGTCCGCCAGCCGGGGCGGCGGCACAGCCTGGACCCGGACGCTGTAACGGAGGTCCAGGAGCATCGTCTTGCCCCACGCGATCGCCCGCTCCGTGCCGGCGGGATCCGGGGCGCCGGCGGCGACGTCGGCCAGGTCGCGCGCCCAGTCGAGGCGGCCGTAGGCGATGTCGCCGCCGAGCTCGACGAGCTCGACGGCCGAGGGGTAGGCATCGAGGACCGCCTCCCACGGGTCGGAATCGTGACGTTCCAGGACGAGGACGTCGGCCGGCCGGTCCTTGGCGAGCAGACCGAGGTGGCCCGAAAGTCCCGCGATCGCGGCCGCATCGATCGTCACCATCCGGACGAGGTCACGGGCGGTGGCCGGGCGACCCTCCTCGATCAGCGCCCGACGAGCGACCTTCATCTCCGCGAGGAGGCTCGGGCTGCCGCTCGGCTGCCAGTCTGCGCCGAGGCCGATCGGGATCCCCTTCTGGCGTGCGAGCCCGGCCTTCGTCGTCGCCCCGTAGAGGCGCAGGTTGCTCTGCGGCGACCAGACAAGCTTCGCGCCCGAAGCCGCGATCTCGTCGAGATCGGCGTCCTCCAGTGCGGTGCCGTGGATGATCACCGTCGTTTTCGTCAGCATCTTCGCGGTCTTCAGGGCGGCGAACTCCGACCGGGAGGTCGCGTCGACGCCCTCGGCGAGGTGGATGTACACGGCGTTGACGTCGCCGGCGCTGATCTGGCCGAGGAGCTTCGTGATGTCCGCCGGCGGCGTCCGATCGAGATCGATGATCGAGCGAGCCTTGTGGCCGCCGAAGATCCAGCGATCGACGTTCCGGACGAGCGATTCTTCGAGGTTCGAGAACGTGCCGTTCGTGCCCTGGATCGCGGTCGTGCCGCCGATGAGTGCGCGCGCCTCGGCGTAGCGGGTCAGGCTTTTCTGGAGGCTCGGTGCGGCCTTCAGGTTCGCGAGCGGCAGCTTGACCAGCGCGTCGTAGCCGGGCGAGGCACGCCATCGTCCCCGATTGGCAAACAGCATCGGCGGCTCCCACGGAGCGAAGACGTTGTACTCGGGGTGGCCGTGGAGGTCGATCAGGCCCGGCAGGATGATCCCGTCGGTCTCGAGCCGCCGGATCCCGGGACCTGGCACTCCCGTCCCGACGCGGGTGATCGTGCCGCCCGTGATGTCGACCCAGCCCTTCTCGATGACTGTATCCGGGGTGAGGACGCAGCCATGGAGAGCGAAGGGCGTCATCGGAGCGAACCCGGCGATCAGCGGCCCGCCGCCGGCAGGACCCGCTGCGCCCGCGGGGGGAAGGTCCTCGTCGAGGATCGGGCGGACGTAGTCGCGCTCGACGTTGTCAGCCATCAGCCACCTCGCCGCTTGTCGGTATCGGGAACCTTCCAGCCGGTCGCGGCGAGGACGTCGAGGATCGGGCTGCCGGTCCGCGGCGCGACCCCGATCTCCGGGCTCAACCCAGTCTTCTGCCGAGGCGCGATGGCTGGCGTCGGCGGCGGCGGCGCGGCAGCCACCATGGGCATCTCGCCTCCGACCTCGACCATCTCGGCCGGGTGGCTTTGGAGCTCCTCGCCGGCGGATTCGGGGGCCCCCGTCAGGATCGGCTCGTCCTGCGGGCTCACGACGGCGGCTCCCGTCCCAGCTCTCGCTCCAGTCGGACCCCAAGGGGCGTCCTCCGGGTGGAGCAGCGGGGCATTCGGCTGATAGAGGTATTTCGTACTGTCGTCGTTCCTCCCGAGAGCCCGCATGGCAACCGAGGTCATCGTGAGGCCATCGCCGTCCAGGCCGCCATGGGTCCGGGCGTCGGTCCTGCTGTCGAACGGCGCGCCGTTGGGCGACACGACGAGCTGGCCGTTAAGGGCGGCCACGACGTCCTTGAGCGGCTCGCCGGTGCCGCCCGAGATCGGCTCCTTCCACCACTTCTCGAGGCCCAGGACGGGCACCTCGTTGACGCTCTGTCCGAGCGAGTCCTCCATCCCCCGGGCAACCAGATACACCGCGGACTTGTGGTAGAAAGGTGCCACCGCGTCGTTCAGCTCCAGCGTGTTGCCGAGGTCGAAGCAGGTGAAGCGTTTGACCGTCTTTCCCGGTCCGAGCCGCGGAACCACGACCCGGTTGAATTCCTCGACGGTGATCGCGGGCCCCAGCCACGTCATGGTGTCGACCTTGAGCCCCAGGGCTTCCATCCGCTCCAGCATCGCTGCCTGGTACACCGAGCCGGCGCTGTGGGCGGCCAGGTGGATCGCGACGTTGCCCGCGCCGACGGTCTTCACGTAGGTCGCGAGACGCTCGAGCAGGAGCGTCGCACCGGCGGGCGCCGGTCCGGAGGCCTTACGGCCGTTGTCCTTCATCTCGCGCCAGCTCCAGCGGGCCCGGCGTCGGCAGAGCCCCTCGACGAGACGGTCCAGGCCCTCCTCGAAGTTGAACCCGAACCCTGTCGGAAGCGTGCCCCGGAACAGGTCCTGGATCGAGTCGCTGATGGTCTCGAGCCCCCCGGTCTCCCAGACGGTCGTGATCGGGTAGATCCCGCAGTTCAGCCACCAGTTGACGTTCCGTGACGCGAGATCCAGCCCGCCCGATTCGCTCGTTCCTCCGCCGTGTGACCAGATGAGGATGTGCCGCTTCTCCGCCATCTGATTCTTCAGAAGGAAGTCGTGCCATCTACCCATGTGGTCGACCATTCGGTCGAGCTGCTCGGGCGAGCTCGTGAACGTGCCGGTGGTCGACAGCTGCCCATCATTGCCGGTGTTGACGACGTGGAAGGCAAGGCGCCGGAGGTCCGGCCCGGGCCTGGTCGACAGCGCGCCCCCGGCCGTCCGGATCGTCCGGGTCCGGCCCGAGATGAGCGGCGTCTGTGGTACGCCGGGTCGGGCGACCCAGGCGTCGTACGCCGAGTCGAGCCAGTCCTCGTACGGCAGCGTCGCGAAACCGCCCTTGCCCCACTCCTTGCCCCACGAGTTCTGGACGAGGAAGCCGACCTCGTTGTAGCCGACAAGGCAGTAGGCGTGGCCGCCCTTCGGGACCGGCGACGAGGACTTGGCGATCACGAACATCTCCGCCTCCTCGCCGCGTCGGACGCGGGTCCGCTTGACGAGAATCGGGTTCAGCCAGCCGTCGTGGATCGTGCTCGAGACGGCGATCGCCGTCAGCTCACTGATCGCGGACTGGACATCGTCGAGCCGGTACGGGTTCACCCGGTAGAAGGCCCCGAGCGGGCGCTCCCTCCAGGCGCGAACGTTGACCTCGTCAGTGGGGTCGAGTTCGGGCGAATCGAGCTCGGGCCAGGTCGATTCGAGCCCCACGCCATGATTGAACCAACCCTTGAACGCGGCGCGGAGCGACGAGCCGGCGTCCAGCTCTCCGGGAAACTCGTCGTAACGTCGGGCCAACTGGTAGAGCTGGTACGGGCTCACCCGCCGCGACGCGGTCGTCACCTTCAGGACATGGTTGACCACGCCCGCGAGGGCGTGCCCGGTGCAGGACTGGCCGGTCTGGTGATAGACGTACCGACGTCGGTTCCGCTGGTCGATCGCCGCCGGAAGCACCTGGAGCCGCGCCCGATACGGCAGGTCGCGCTCGTCGAATGGGTCCGGCCGGGCGTTCGTCTCGAACGGACGTGGGTCGTGAGGCAGCTGGACCGTCGATCCGGTCGTGGTCTTCGGCATCGGGACTCCCCCTCGCTCAGTCGGTGATCGGAGCGATCCATCTCAGAGTGTGGCGATCGTCGGGACTGGGACGTGACACGCTGTTGTTGTGGCGGGGATGGGCCGTCCGGCCCCAGGTGTCGTCGCCAAGCCAATCGGGCACGCCGAACGGCAGGTCACGCCGCGGGATCGGGGTGTAGTCGGTCGATCCGAAGGTCGTGCCGTAGTTCGGCCCTGTCGCGTCGCCATCGGGGTCTGGCGTGACGATCCCGCGAAGCAGGAGGATCTTGGCCCGCCACTCGTCAAGCAGGACCGTGGGCGCGCGGCTGGATGGGTGGGGGACCTCGAACACGGGCAGGCCGCTCTTGCCTGGCCATGCCTTCACCGCGATCTGGGCGAAGCGGCCGAACGCAACGACCGCCTGAAGAGACGGCGACCGGGCCGCATCGAAGACGTCGTTCCGCCACGCCGTCAGGTCCTGGTCGGCCAGGACCGCCGGTGCCGACGTCCCGTGGCTCGGGAAGAGGGCGTAGGCGAAGGCATTCAGGCAGAGGTACGACCGGGTCAGCCCGAGCTTCGACACGAAACCCTGGACGCGCTGGCCGGCGTCGCCCACGAGCGCCCGGGCCGCGACCCGCTCAGTCGGACCCGGGTCAGAGGCGACGCACAGGACGCGGGCCGAGCCGTCGAGCCGACCCCGATAGAAGACGGGGCCCCAGTCGAACCAGAAGTGCTGCTTGAACGGACCGTAGTCGGGCACGTCGTCAAACAGGTCGTGGAACGGTTGCGGCGGACCCGGATCGAACTCAGTCACCT
>JBDUAP010000220.1:0-5036 GCA_040004585.1 Sporichthyaceae bacterium | reverse complement strand
GTGAAGGCCTCGACCAGCGGCGGTACGACGAGGCGCAGCCGCTCCCGGACGACCCCGACGAGCAGCATGGCGCGGTCGATGATGGTGCCCTGGTCGCTGCCCTCAGCGGCTATCTCAGCCAGGGCTGCCTGCACTTCGGCAGCCGGCAGCCCGTGCGCGGCCGCCACCGCACCCAGCCGTTCCCAGGCGGCGGCGAGGAAGCTGGCCTGCGGGTACAGCGTGTCGTCCAGGTCGACCGTGACAGCACTGATGGGCAGTGCAGTCAACGACGGCAGGAGGTGCTGGCCCAGCTGCTCGCTCACCGACCCTCCTCGAGAGGACCGGGCAGCTCGACCTCACCGAGCAGGGGCTCACGCGGCACGAGCAGGGAGCGCACCACGGTGTCGGTCAGCAAGGTGGCGACTCGCTGTCCGGTCCGCCCATCGCCGTATGGGCAGGGCAGCGCGGCCACGCGCTGCTGGACCCGCTCCGGCCAGAACTCCGCCACGGCGCTGCCGACACGGTCGCGGTCGAGTCCGGTCAGCCGGGCCGCACCGAGCTCGACACCCTCCCAGCGGGGCGTCGTGTTGCGCATGATCACGGTGGGCACGCCGAACCAGGACGCCTCCTCCTGCAGGCCGCCACTGTCGGTGACCACCACCCGGCTGGCGGCCAGGGCCGCAAGCAGCTCGGGGAACGGCAGGGGCTCGCCGCACCGAACACCCGGCGCCTCGACCAGCCGGTCCAGCAGCCCGTTCTCCGCCAACCGGGCCCGCGTGCGGGGGTGCAGCGGGAAGAGGACCGGGTCGTGGCGGGCACCCAGGTCCTCGACCAGGTCCACGAGGACGCGCAGCCGTTGCGGGTCATCGACGTTGGTGGCGCGGTGCGCAGTCACCAGCACGCCTCGGCGCTCGGCCACCGGCACCCGCTGCAGTCCGGTCGCGCGCAGGGCGTCGATCGCCGGGTTGCCGACCACCCTGATGCGGGCCGCCGGGACTCCCTCGTCGCGCAGGAACCGGGCAGCCAACCGGGTCGGGGCAAGGTGCAGCGTCGCGAGCGCGGCCACTACCCGGCGGTTGCTCTCCTCCATCGAGCGCTCGTTGAACGATCGCAGTCCGGCCTCCAGGTGGATGACGCCGACGCCGTACCGCCGGGCGGCCATGGCCATCACCGGCGCCGTGTAGGTGTCGCCCAGCACGAGCACGGCGTCCGGCCGGAACGTCGTGATGTCGCGGAATGCGTTGGCGACCAGGCCACCGACCCGGTCTCCCTCGGTGCCGGCCAGCTGCCACGCCGCGTCCGGCTCGAGCCCGAGGCCGGCGAAGACGTCGGCGTACATGCGCGGGTCTTCGTGCTGTCCCGTCGCCACGCACCGGACCTCGTGGCCGCGGTCGCGCAGGGCGGCGACCACGCCGGCCAGCTTGATCACCTCGGGGCGGGTGCCGACGGGGACGGTGAGCCGCAGGGGCTGCAGCGTCATCCCTCGAAGACCTCGCTGAAGAAGCGCATCATCGAGACACCGGGACGCGCCACGAGCCGCTCTGGTCGAAGCGGCATGCCCATGACGCCGCGGAGGTATTCCTCGACCATGTCCGCGCCGGCGGCCAGGGTCAGCGGCAGACCGCCGGAGAACCGCGGGTTGACCTCGTGCACGGCGACAGCACCGTCTTCGGCAACGAAGCCCTGCACGTTGGCCGGGCCAACCAGGTCGAGCGACTTGACCACCAGGGAGACGACGTTGCTCACCTCGTCGTCCTGGAACGTCATGCCCTTGGTCGAGATGCCGCCGCGGGTCTCGACCCGCCAACGGGGCGCGACGCACACCACCGCGCCGGTCACGTCCACGAGGACGTCCGCCGTGAACTCCCGGCCGGTGAGCTGGGTCTGGACCAGCGGATCAGGCACCTGGCGCAGCGCAGCCGCCAGCTGGCTGCGCGTCTGGCACGCCATCACGTCTCGCGACCCGCGACCGAACCGAGGCTTGACGATCCACGGTCCGTTCACGCCGGCGGCGCTCCCGTTCCCGGTCATGGGGCCCAGCAGGCCACTGTCATGCATGTGCTGGGCGAACGCCCACTTGTCGGTGCACAGCTCGACGGCGCCGAGAGGTGGCATCAGGGTCCGGACGCCGGCCTCGGCGAGGTAGTCGGCTGCCTTGGCCAGCGACCGGTACTCCTCGGCCACTGTGCAGACCAGCGCCTGGACATCGGTCATGGTGGCCACCCGGAGCAGGGCAGCGAGGTAGTGCGAGTCGTCCGAACGCGGGATGACTTGCTGCTGGTCCGCTAGCCGGAGGCCGACAGCTGCAGGGTCGGCGTCGACGGCCACCACGTAGTGGCCACGCGAGCGCAGGGCCCGGATGACCGCAACACCTGCTGGTCCTCCGGCACCCGTGACCAGCACGCGCACCGGCCCCAGGGCGTCGTCGTCCGGGGCAAGCACCGGCACGGACGGCACGGCAGAGGCGCGGGACTCGGCAGCAGGATCGACCGACACCTGGTCGCTTCGGGTGCGGAACTCGTGGGCGCGCGCCGGGTCGAGCGACGGTGGCGGCACCGTGCCGGCAACGCCCGGCAGCAGGGGTGGCTGGCTCAGGTGTCCCCGGCGCAGCTCGGGATGGCGCTCGGCGTACGCCTTGGCCCAGAGACGCAGCTCGACGATGCGCGCCGTCGAGGCCGGTTCCCACTGCCGGGTGGCGACAGCGACCACGACCGCGGCGAGCACCGAGGCGTCGGTCTCCTCACGCACCGCCCGCAGCAGCGCCGCCGCGGTGGCCGCCAGGCCGATCTCAGCAGCGTGCTCGACAGCGGCGATCCGGATGTTCGCGTCGTCGTCGCGCAGCGCCGCGTTGATGCCGCGGCGCATCCGCGCCAGGCGCACCGTGCGCCAGCCGACCGCGACCGCGAGCGCGGTGATGGCGATCGAGAACGCCACCGGGCCCGTGATGAGGCCGGTGGAGTGCGCGATCGCCAGACTTTCCACATTGCTCCATTCGGATGAACCGGGCGTGGGCTTTAGAGGACGTCGCTCACTCGAGCGGCGCGCGGGATCGGCGCCTTGGCGCTCGGGAGGATCAGATAGAGCATCAGGAGGAAGCCGGCCATGGTGGAGGCAAGGGCGAACAGGGTCCCGGCCCAGTCATGGAACAGGACGAGGGCGCGGTCCCCGAAGTGATAGCCCACCCACACCGACCCGGTGATGCGCAGCACGTTGCACGCCAGGATGGCGGTCATCGCGGCGCTCATGGCTAACAGACGACGTGGCCACGCTCCGTGCAGCACGAAGATCGCGATGACCGCGAGCGCGAGCATGGCGATGAGCGACGAGCAGTACGGCGTGAGCTCGGCCCGGAAGGCGGCATGGTCGGGCGGCAGCACCTGGAGGACGTGCCCGTTCACGACATTGGCGCGCCCGCCGAACGGCGCCAGGAGTGCGAGCACAGCCAGCACCTCGAGGTCGCGGACCGGCCCGCTCAAGAGGTAGAAGCCGACGAAGGCCAGAGTGATCCCCATCGCCAGCGCGATGAAGACCTCTGCCCGCCGCCGGTTCACACCCGCACCCCGTCCCCGGAGCGCTGCGCCGGGATGACGCCCGCCGCTGCAGCCTCGGTGCCGTCGAGGGCTGACCACGACGACCGGGTGGTCTTCACCCAGGAGTAGGACCGGCCGAGCAGGCCGTCGACCCAGGCCTTGGTGCAGATGATCATGAACACGAAGAAGATCGGCGTCATCCACGCGATCGACCAAGCGGCTCGGCGAGGTGCCCGTCCCACGATCAGCCCGACCGCGAGCTCGCAGAACGGTCCGGCGAAGAGCAACGCCGCCAGCGGCAGCAGCTCGAAGACCGTCACATGCGGACCGAAACCGGCGACCCGGAGGGCGGTGGAGAGCAGGGTCAGGGCGCAGAGGACCGGGACGTGGTAGACGAGCAGGAACAGGATCGTCTCGATCTTCTCCATCACGGTCAGGTGCGGGGTCCGCAGGACGAGCGATCGGTAGTCCCGCCAGACCTGCTGGTGGCCACGGGCCCAGCGGTAGCGCTGCCGGATGAACCGCGCCAGGGTGGTTGCCCCCTCCTCGGTGTCGACGGCCGTGATGTCATAGCGCACCCGCTCGCCGAGCAGCACGACCCGCAATGTCAGGTCGGTGTCCTCGGTCACGCTGTCCGGGTTCCAGCCGCCCAGCCGGCGCAGCGTCGAGGCGCGAACCGCGCAGTTCGCCCCGCCGTACGCCGGCAGCTCGAACAGCGCCTGCCGGCCGTACTCGTTGACCAGGTAGCCGGAGAAGTAGTCGATGGCGATCGAGCGGGCGAGCCGGGACTGCACCGAGTTGCGCACGATGCAACGCCCCTGCACCGCCGAGACGCGCGGGTCCTGGAAGTGCCGGACCAGCCGGTCGATCACGTTGCGTCGTGGGATGTGGTCGGCATCGAAGATCACGATGATCTCGCCGCGGGCGACGGAGGCGGCCATGTTCAGCGCGCCGGACTTGCCCCCACCGGCACCCGGCGGCCGGTGCAGCACGCGCATGTGCCGCTCACCTGAGGTGAGCCGGTCCAGCAGCTCGCCGGTGCCGTCGTCGGAGCCGTCGTCCACCAGGACGACCTCGAGCCGGGACCGCGGGTAGTGCAGCGCTGCAAGGCCGCGCACCAGACTGCCCACCACGAGCGCCTCGTTGTGGCAGGCCACCAGGATGCTGACGTTCGGGCGGTACTCGAGGTCCACCTCGGCCACGCCGTACAGGTCGTTGGGTGCCCAGCGGACCGACGCGCAGGAGAAAGCCACGTGGCGCAGGAAGAAGGCCATGAACGCGAGGTTGACGAACACCGTGACGACGACGAGTGCCGTGCCGACTCCCACCCAGGCGATCAGGAACGCGATCGCCGCCAGCAGGTAGAGGAACGTCCACGGCGCTGCGTCGTTGCGACCGGGCAACCGCGCGGCCGTGCCGGCGGTCACTGCGGGACTGCCGACAGTGCGGGCACCGCGGTGTCGTCGGTGTCCGAGAACGCGATCTTCTGGATCGCCGGTGCGCAGATGTCCCAGACAAACCGGGGGC
>JBDUAP010000219.1:0-5046 GCA_040004585.1 Sporichthyaceae bacterium | reverse complement strand
AAGGACGTCTGGCGCGCGGTGTGCGAGGCGATCGAGGTCCCCGCCGCAAAACAGTAAGGCACCTCGGGCAACGGCCTTTACGCTGCCGGGCATGACCACCGACGCCGTCGTACCGCTCACAGCGGTCGACCGTGCCCAGCGGCACACGATCCGGGTGCTCGCCGCGAGTCAGGTGCTCGGCGGCATCGGCGTCGGCGCGGCGATCGCCGTCGGCGGGCTGATCGCCGAGGACGTCTCCGGCTCCACGGCCCTGTCCGGTTTGTCGCAGACCGCCACCGTCCTGGGCGCGGCGTTCGCGGCGCTGCCGATGGCCCGGTTGATGTCTGCAGTCGGCCGGCGGCCGGGATTGTTCGCCGGGTACGTCGTGGCCACGGCCGGAGCGGTGGTCGTCGTCACGGGTGCCGACGTCGGCTCGTTCCTCGTCGTGATGCTCGGGGCGACGCTGCTCGGCACCGGCAGCGCGACCAGCCTGCAGGCGCGCTACGCAGCCACCGACCTGGCTGTTGCTGGGACGCGCGCGCGGTCGCTCGCGACGGTCGTCTGGGCAACCACGGTGGGTGTCGTGCTCGGGCCCAACCTCACCGGTCCGGGAGGCGATGTGGCCGAGT
This sequence comes from Sporichthyaceae bacterium, assembly GCA_040004585.1. Classification (GTDB taxonomy): domain Bacteria; phylum Actinomycetota; class Actinomycetes; order JACCUZ01; family JACCUZ01; genus JBDUAP01. The sequence continues at coordinate 4,438 of JBDUAP010000219.1, read as the reverse complement.
CTGTCGGGTTGCCGCCGCTCACCGGCCCGCTGCTCTTCACGATCGCCGCCTTCTCCGCAGCCGCACTGCTGGTGATGGTCGGATTGCGGCCCGACCCGTTGCTGGAGGCGCGGCGCCGGCTCGGCATCGACCCGGCGCAACGGACCCATCACGCCTCCGTGCCGGACGCGCTGCGCGCCGTGCTCCAGTCGCGGCCGGCGACCCTCGGGTTGGCCGCCATCGCCATGAGCCACACCGTGATGGTGGCGGTGATGGTGATGACCCCGATCCACATGAGCCACCACGGCGCGACGCTGCGCATCGTCGGCATCGTCATCAGCCTGCACGTCGCCGGCATGTATGCGCTGTCACCCGTCGTCGGTTGGCTCGCCGACCGGTTCGGGCGCGTCCCGATAGTGCTGCTCGGCCAGGTCATCCTGGTCGCGGCGGTCGTGGTGTCCGGCACCGCTGACGGGCAATCCCACGGCGTACTCGGCCTCGGTCTGTTCCTCCTCGGCCTCGGGTGGTCGTGCGCCCTGGTGGCCGGATCCACGCTGCTCTCGGAGTCGGTGGAGGAGCGGGTGCGGACGGGCGTGCAGGGGGCGGCCGACTTCGTGATGGGCCTCTGCGGCGCGGTCGGGGGAGCGCTGGCCGGCGTAGTGGTGGGAGGACCCGGGTTCGGCGTGTTGAACGCGCTCGCCGGGCTGCTCGTGCTGCCGGTGCTGGTCACGGCGTACGCCGCCCGTGCGTCGGCGTCCATGCGACCTGTCGGAACTGACGCTTAGGGCTTGACGCCGGCGCTGTCGGCGAGCGGGTGCACCTGTCCGCCTTCGGCGCGGACCACTGCAGCGAGTGCGGGATCGGACGTCGCCAGCGCTGCGTTCCGGTTCAGAGCCGTTGCAGCGGTGATGCAATCGGCCAGACTGACCGCGCGTCGTTTCCGGTCGTAGTGCCGTGCACGAAGTCGGGCCGCGGCCAGCCCCTGGTAGGCGGTCACCGGCACGAGCTCCATACCGGCGGTGGCGAGGAGCGCGATGTCGGCGTGAACGTCGTCGGGCTCGCGTTCGTAGACGCGGACGAGCTGGTCGAACACCTCGGCTGCGTTAGCGGCCGTAAGCACGGATGGCGATCGGAGAAGCGTGGCGACATCGGCGGCGCAGGGTTCGGCGCGGAGGTAAGCCAATACGGCGTACGCGTCGAGCACCGTCAACGTGTTCGCCGCTTGGAGGACCGGACCTCGACCTCCGACTCGCGTTCTGCGACCCGCGCCTGCTCGCTCGACGGACCGGGGCCGGCGTGCGCACCCTGCAGGGTGGCGATGATGTCATCGGGGATGGGCCGGACGATCGCGTAGTCGCCGCGGTCGACGACAAGGACCGAGCCTGCACGCCAGCGGCGGCGCAGCTCGGCGGGTAGCGAGACTTGCCCGTTGCGGGTGACCTTCGCCGTGACGGATGTCATGTCTGTCATACTATGGAATGCCATTGACGTTGTATAGCGGCTATCCGAAATCATGTGCGGCTGCCTGCGGGATCTGTGGACAACTGGGTGCGGCGTGTCGGCCTGTGATCGAACAGGTGTTCGGGTAATCTCCACCGACGGCGCAGCATCCACAACTGCCTCCGGCTCCGGCGAGACTGTCGGACCTGGGTCATAGGTTGCGACGCGTGGCTAAGACGAATTCGACCCGACCAGGGATGGCATCCATGGCTTCTGCAGACCGCGACAAGTCGCTCGACGCCGCGCTCGCACAGATCGACCGACAGTTCGGCAAGGGGTCGGTGATGCGGCTCGGAGACGAGGTCCGCGTCCCGATGGAGGTCATCCCGACCGGTTCCATCTCCCTCGACATCGCCCTCGGCATCGGCGGCCTGCCGCGCGGTCGGGTGGTGGAGATATACGGACCGGAATCATCGGGCAAGACGTCGCTTGCGCTGCACGCGATTGCGAACGCGCAGAAGGCCGGCGGCATCGCCGCCTTCATCGACGCGGAGCACGCGCTCGACCCCGAATACGCCGCCAAGCTCGGCGTCGACACTGACGCGTTGCTGGTGTCCCAGCCCGACACTGGTGAGCAGGCGCTCGAGATCACCGACATGCTGATCCGCTCCAATGCGCTGGACATCATCGTGATCGACTCGGTCGCCGCCCTGGTGCCGCGCGCCGAGATCGAGGGCGAGATGGGCGACAGTCACGTCGGCCTGCAGGCCCGACTCATGAGCCAGGCGTTGCGCAAGTTGACCGGTGGAATCAGTCAGTCGAAGACGACGGCAATCTTCATCAACCAGCTGCGCGAAAAGATAGGTGTGATGTTCGGATGCATGTCCTACAACACTCGCGTCACTCTGGCCGACGGCACGCAAGAGAAGATCGGCAAGATCGTCAACCGGAAGATGGACGTCGAGGTGCTGTCCTATGACGCCGAGTCCGACTCCATCGTCCGGCGTCGGGTGACCAACTGGTTCGACAACGGTCTGACCGACCAGTTCCTGCAGTTCACCGTCGAGCGCTCCGGCGGCAACGGCCGGGCGCAGTTCGCTGCGACCAGCAACCACCTGATCCGTACGCCGGGTGGGTGGCGCGAGGCCGGCGAACTGATGGCTGGTGACCGCGTCGTGCAGGCCGAGACGGTTCGCCTCAGCGACCAGCAGTGGCAGGTCGTGCTCGGTGGGTTGATGGGTGACGCCAACCTTTCGCCGAACCGCTACGGTCGTCACGGCGTGCGGTTCCGGATGGGGCACGGCGCGAAGCAGGTCGACTACCTCGACTGGAAGACATCGCTGCTCGGCAACATCCCTTTCTCCAGGCGGACCAATGCCAAGGGCGCGGCGTTCGTCGACTTCACCCCGCTGGCCGAGCTGGGAGAGCTGCAGCAGGTCGTCTACATGGGCGGCGGCAAGAAGCACCTCACCTGGGACTACCTGAAATCGTTGACGCCCCTGGCGCTCGCGATCTGGTACATGGACGACGCGTGCTTCACCGTGCGTTCGAAGGGTCTGCAGAAGCGCACGGCCGGGGGCACTGGGCGGGTGGAAATCTGCATCGAGGCGATGAGCCCCGGCTCACGGGAGCGTCTCGTCGAGCACCTCAGCGGGACCTACGGGCTGGACTGCAAGGTCATCGAGAGCGGTGCTCGCAAGAAGGCGGTGCTGCAGTTCACCACCGCCGCATCGACCCGCCTGCAGGAGCTGATCGCGCCCTACGTCCACCCATCGATGGACTACAAGCTGCTGCCTCGACTTCGTGGTCAGTTCGTGGTGGAGCCGCAGTTTGTCGAGCCGAAGCTGCGCCCGGTCCCGGCCCGGATCCTCGACATTCATGTCAAGCCCAAGACGCGGTCGATGCACCGGTTCGACATCGAGGTCGAGGGCAGCCACAACTACTTTGTCGACGGCGTGATGGTGCACAACAGCCCGGAGACGACGTCGGGTGGCAAGGCGTTGAAGTTCTACGCGTCGGTCCGGCTCGACGTGCGACGCATCGAGACGCTCAAGGACGGCCAGGAGGCGGTGGGCAACCGGGTTCGCGTCAAGGTCGTCAAGAACAAGGTGTCCCCGCCGTTCCGGCAGGCCGAGATGGACCTGATGTTCGGCACGGGCATCAGCCGCGAAGGTGGCCTGATCGACGTCGGCGTCGAGCAGGGCTTCGTCCGCAAGGCCGGTGCTTGGTACACCTACGACGGCGACCAGCTCGGTCAGGGCAAGGAGAACGCCCGGGCGTTCCTGCGCGACAACCCCGACCTCGCCGACGAGATCGAGAAGAAGATCAAGGAGAAGCTCGGCATCGGGCCGCGCGTGGACGCGCCTGCAGATGATGCGACTGCGGCGAAGACGGCCAAGCCGCCTGTGCCGCCGGAAGACATCTGAGGTAGCCGCGATGACGTTCGGCGGCACCCGTCGCCGGTCCGGCAGGCGCCCTCGCACCGCCGCCCGGATCGACGACGGGCAGGACGGGCCACCGCAGCCGGAAGCCGACCCCGAGTCGGTGGCCCGGGCGATCGTGTTGCGGAAGCTGACGATGGCTCCGAAGACGCGGGCACAGCTCGCCGACGACCTGCGTTCGCGCGCCGTGCCCGACGACGTGGCCGAGCGGGTGCTCGACCGGTTCAGCGCGGTCGGTTTGGTCGACGACGAAGCGTTCGCGCAGGCCTGGGTCAGCTCCCGGCACACCAGTCGGGGCCTGGCCCGGCGGGCGCTCTCCCACGAGCTCCGGCACCGTGGCGTCGCCGACGAAACAGTGGACGAGGCGGTCGACGCCATCAGCCCGGACGACGAGTGGGCCGCGGCACGTGACCTGGTCGCGCGTCGGCTGCCGGCCAGTCGCGGGCTCCCGAGGGAGGCCAGGATGCGGCGCCTGGCGGGGATGCTCGCCCGGAAGGGTTACTCCGGTGGCCTGGCAATGGCTGTGGTCCGCGACGCCCTGGCCACTGAGGCGTCCGGGGTCACCGACGAGTCCGAGA
>JBDUAP010000011.1:0-17126 GCA_040004585.1 Sporichthyaceae bacterium | reverse complement strand
AGGGCATCGTCCACGTCGTCGGCCCCCAGCTCGGCCTGACCCAGCCCGGCATGACCGTCGTCTGCGGCGACTCGCACACGTCCACGCACGGCGCCTTCGGTGCGCTCGCGTTCGGCATCGGGACCAGCGAGGTCGAGCACGTCCTCGCGACGCAGACGCTGCCCCTGCAGCCGTTCAGGACGATGGCGGTGACCATCGACGGTGAGCTCGCACCTGGGGTTACAGCGAAGGACGTGATCCTCGCGGTCATCGCCGAGATCGGCACCGGCGGCGGTCAGGGGCACGTGATCGAGTACCGCGGCTCGGCGATCCGGGCGCTGTCGATGGAAGCGCGGATGACGGTCTGCAACATGTCGATCGAGGCCGGTGCCCGGGCGGGCATGGTGGCCCCCGACGAGACGACCTTCGACTACCTGCTCGGCCGGCCTCGGGCGCCCCAGGGCGCTGACTGGGACGCCGCGGTCGACTACTGGCGCACGATGGTTTCCGACGACGACGCGGAGTTCGACCGGGAGGTTGTTCTCGACGCGGCCCAGATCGCACCGTTCGTGACGTGGGGCACCAACCCGTCGCAGGGAGTGCCGCTGAGCGGGGTGGTTCCCGACCCGCAGTCCTATGCGGACCCGAACGAAAGGGCCGCGGCCGAGCAGGCCCTGGACTACATGGGACTGACGGCCGGCACGCAGATGCGAGCCATCGCCGTGGACACGGTGTTCATCGGGTCGTGCACGAACGGTCGGATCGAGGACCTTCGGGCTGCCGCCGAGGTGATCCGGGGACATCGGGTGGCCGACGGCGTACGGATGCTCGTCGTGCCGGGTTCGGTCCGGGTGCGGCTTGCGGCCGAATCCGAGGGCTTGGACGTGGTGTTCAAGGACGCCGGCGCCGAGTGGCGGCACGCCGGCTGCTCCATGTGCCTGGGCATGAATCCCGACCAGCTCGCTCCCGGGGAACGCAGCGCCTCGACCTCGAACCGCAACTTCCAGGGCCGGCAGGGCAAGGGCGGCCGGACCCACCTGGTCTCGCCCCTGGTGGCCGCCGCAACCGCTGTGGTCGGCACGTTCGCGAGCCCGGCCGACCTCGCCCAACTCGCCGACGGGGAGGTCTGAGTCGTGGACAGCTACCAGACGCACACCGGCCGGGCCGCCCCGCTGCGCCGCTCCGACGTGGACACCGACCAGATCATCCCGGCCGTCTACCTCAAGCGGGTGTCCCGCACCGGCTACGAGGACGGGCTGTTCGCGGCCTGGCGCAACGACCCCGACTTCGTGCTGAACCGCCCGGACGCCGCCGGCTCGACGATCCTGGTCGCCGGGCGGGACTTCGGCACCGGCTCGTCGCGTGAGCATGCGGTGTGGGCGCTGCGCGACTACGGCTTCCGGGTGGTCGTGTCCTCCCGCTTCGGGGACATCTTCCGGGGCAACGCCGGAAAGGGCGGACTGGTGACCGCGGAGGTGGACCCGGCCGTCGTCGAGCGGCTGTGGTCGGCAATTGACGAGGACCCTGCAGTCGAGGTGACCGTCGACCTCCGGACCAGGACCATCACCTGGGCCGACGAGACCGCGCCGTTCGCCATCGACGACTACACGAGATGGCGCCTGCTGGAAGGTTTGGACGACGTGGACCTGACATTGCGCCATGACGATGCAATTAGTCAGTTCGAGACCGCCCGGCCGGACTGGCTGCCGGTCACGAGCTAGTCATCTCGAATTACACCAGCGTCGAATCCCTTGCTAGACAACGGTTTCTCCCGTACGACGTGAATGATCGGGCATCTTGTCGCGGTTGTCAGGACAGCTCCGTGCGGGACAAAAATGGTTGCGAAACCTAAAGAAATCGACTCACGGTGTTTGTCTCGCGCTGCCAAGGGGCCTAACGTCACCCCATAGTCGAGGAAGACCTCGAACCACCTCCGGAGGGATGTTCGTGAACAAGGCTCAGCTGATCGACACACTGTCCGACCGTCTTGGCAGCCGCAGGGCAGCCAACGAGGCCGTCGACGCCGTGATCGACACCATCACCCGCGCCGTGTCGTCAGGCGAGCGCGTTGCCATCACCGGCTTCGGCGTCTTCGAGAAGGTCGCCCGCCCGGCACGCACCGGCCGCAACCCGCGCACCGGCGAGTCGGTGAAGATCAAGAAGACATCGGTTCCGAAGTTCAAGGCCGGTCAGAGCTTCAAGGACGTCGTGAGCGGTGCCAAGGCGCTGCCGCGGGTCGCCGTGTCGGCCGTCAGTGCCGCTGCGGGTGCCGCTACTGGCTCGAGTCGCGGGGGCGCCAAGCGCACCGCTGCGAAGAAGTCCACGGCCAAGAAGTCCACGGCCAAGAAGTCCACGGCCAAGAAGTCCACGGCCAAGAAGTCGACAGCCAAGAAGTCGACAGCCAAGAAGTCCACCAGCAAGTCGGCCGCCGGCCGGACGCTGGCGAAGAAGTCGACGAAGAAGGCCGCCAAGCGGCCGGCCGCCAAGACGCTGGCGCGCAAGAGCCCGGCCAAGAAGACGGCGAAGCGCACCGCCAAGCGCTGACCCGGCGGTTCGACCACGTTCGGTAGGCAGGACCCCGCCACACCAGGCAGATAAGCCTTTGATGACGGGGTTCTGCCTGTTGGAGTGACGGTTGGAGTAACGGTGCGGGTGAGGCGCCCGGGTGGGTGCCGTCAGTGGTGACCGGGTTGCGAGCGGCGGTCGGACAGCGTGGCGATCGTAAGAAACCCCACCCGGGCGTCCCGGCCCGAGCCGGCGACCTCGATACGGACGCGCTGTCCGGAGCGCAGGAAACGGACGCTGCTGCCGGTCAACGCGTGCCCGTCGTACGGGAGCTCCGTCCCGTCGTCAAGGAGCACCGAGCCTGACCGTGTCGCGGCGTCATAATTGCGCACCGTGGCCTGCACGAGGGCCAACCTAGCGGATCTCGTCTGCCGCGATGCGCCCGACGACGGCGCGCGACCGCGGGCCGAGCCCCAGCGCCGCCGCGACGGCGAGATCCCGCTCAGTGTCGACATCGCGACGCAGGGACGGGAAGTCACCGGTGAGCTCAAGCGCCCCGGCTGCGGCATGCAGCCGCCGCGAGCCGGCGCCGAACTGCGGCTCGAACGCAGCTCCCCGTCGGGCTAGCAGCAGCGTCGTCCCCTTGCCAACCGCGTCACTCACGAAGCTCACGTCGTGGCCGGCAGCCTCCGACAGCGCGGCCGCCAGCTCGACCACCCGCAACGCAGGCAGGTCGGCCGAAAGAGCGCCGACCCCGCCGTCCGGGTGAGCGGCGCGGGCAACCGCCACCCCATGGATCAGTGCCGGGTTCAGGCCCGCATTGGGTTCGTCGGCGACGACGATCGCGCCCAGCCCGGTCAGTGCCTTGATCGCTTCGGGGTCGTCGCTCACCGCCACGACCGCACTCACGCGGTCGCATCCCAGCGCCGCCTCGACCGTGTCCAACGCGAACGCAAGGGCGAGTTCGGTGCGGTGCCGGCCCGCGACCGACACCAGGCGGGTCTTGGCGACGGAGAGCCGTTTGACCGGTACGACGAGGCACCAGCGGTCAGGTTCGGTCATCGGGGCGATCCTGCCAGTCGGCTCGACACCGTCAGGTGCCCACGGGAGACTGACCCAGCCGCGCGCTCGCGGGGCAGGCTGGAGGGCGTCGCGTGACCCGCCGCAGGATCGGGTTCTGGTACCGCCTGGCCGTCGTGATCCTTCGGCGCCCCCTGCTGCTGCTGACGAAGCGGGACTGGCAGGGAGTCGAGCATCTGCCCCAAGCGGGCGGGTTCGTCGCCGTCACCAACCACGTCTCGCACTTCGACCCGCTCGTGTTCGCGCACTTCCTCTACGACAACGGCAGGCTGCCGCTGTTCCTCGGCAAGGCCGCGATCTTTCGGGTCCCGCTCATCGGCACGATCCTTCGCGGTGCTCGGCAGATCCCTGTCTACCGCGAGTCCGCGGACGCCACGCAGGCCTACACCGCTGCAGTCGACGCCGTGCGCAACGGGGAGTGCGTAGCGATCTACCCGGAGGCGACGATCAGCCGTGACCCCGGGCTGTGGCCGATGATCGGCAAGACCGGTGCGGCACGGGTAGCGCTGGTGACCGGCGCACCTGTCATCCCGATCGCCCAGTGGGGGCCGCAGGAGGTGCTGTCGCCGTACGGCAAGAAACTGCGCCTGCTGCCGCGCAAGACGATGCACTTCAAGGCCGGGCCGCCCGTGGACCTGTCCGAGTTCGCCGGCCGCCCGATGGACACCGACACGTTGCGGCTGGTGACTGAGAAGATCATGACGGCCATCACGGTGCTGCTCGAAGAGCTTCGGGGCGAGCAGGCACCGGCGGTGCGGTTCGACCCGCGCGCCGCGGGACTTCCGCCCACCGGTGACCCACGGCGGATCGATCCGGGAAAGCGGAGGTCGGCATGACACGCGTCGCGGTTCTCGGTGCCGGTTCGTGGGGCACCGCTTTCAGCATGGTGCTGGCCGACGCCGGCCAGGACGTCGCACTGTGGGGACGGCGCCCCGAGCTCTGCGAGGCGATCAATCGGAACCACCAGAACCCGGACTATCTTCCCGACATCGAACTCCCGCCGTCCATCTGGGCCACGCCGGATGCTGGCCGAGCTCTCGACGGCGCCGAGGTCGTCGTCCTCGCCGTCCCCTCGCAGACCCTGCGGGGAAACCTCGACGCGTGGGCAGGCCTGCTTCCGCCGGACACCGTGCTGGTGAGCCTGATGAAAGGCATCGAGCTCGGCACCACGAAGCGGATGAGCGAGGTCATCGGTGAGGTCACCGGTGCCGGCGCGGAGCGGGTCGTCGTCGTCTCGGGGCCGAACCTCGCCAAAGAGATCGCTCTGCGGCAGCCCGCGGCCAGCGTCATCGCCTGCGCGGAGGAGGCCGTCGCCGAGAAGCTCCAACTCGCGTGCACGACGCCCTACTTCCGGCCCTATACGAACACCGACGTCATCGGAGTGGAGCTCAGCGGCGCGGTCAAGAACGTCATCGCGCTCGCCGTCGGCCTGGCGGCCGGGATGGGCTTCGGCGACAACTCCAAGTCATCGATCATCACCCGCGGTCTCGCGGAGATGACCCGGCTGGGAGAGTCGCTCGGAGCCGACGCGGCGACCTTCGCCGGGCTTGCGGGCGTGGGCGACCTGGTCGCGACGTGCATGTCTCCCCTCTCGCGCAACCGGACGTTCGGAGAGAGCCTCGGTCACGGAAAGTCGCTGGAGGAGGTGATCGCGGCCACCAAGCAGATCGCAGAGGGGGTGAAGTCGTGCGAGTCGATCCTGGCTCTGGCTCGTGCGCACAACGTCGAGATGCCGATCACCGAGCACGTCGTGGCGGCGGTGCACGACGGTCTTCCGCCGCGCGAGATCGTGCGCCGCATCATGAGCCGCAGCACCAAGTCCGAGAGCGAGGCCTAGGAGACCGCCTCGGCCAGCGCAGCCGACAGGTCGGCCCACAGATCGTCGACGTCCTCGATCCCCACCGCCAGTCGAACCAGCGTCTCCGGGACGTCGGTGCTCTCGCCGGGCCAGCGCCGGCGCCGCTCCAGGCTGGACTCGACCCCGCCGAGGCTGGTCGCGCTGACCCAGATCGCCGTGCCCGCGCAAACCCGGTCGGCCGTCGCGGCGTCCCCGGCGACTTCCATGCTCACCATCGCCCCGCTGCCGGGGTAGCGCACCCGGGTCACCGCCCGGTGACCCGCGAGCCGCTCGGCCAACGTCGCCGCGTTGGCCTGCGCGCGTTGCATCCGCACGTGCAGGGTGCGCAGGCCGCGCAGCGCGAGCCACGCCTCGAAGGCACCCGGCACGCCACCATGGGTGCTGCGATGCGCGACCAGACGCTCGGTCAGCGCCGGGTCGTCGGCGACCGCGGCCCCGAGCAGCAGGTCGGAGTGACCAGAGAGGTACTTCGTGGCGCTGTGCACGACCACAGCGGCTCCGGCCGCCAGGGGCCGGGACAGGATCGGGGTTGCGAACGTGTTGTCCACCACGCCGATGGCGCCGGCCTTCCGGGCCGCACTCATCAGTGCCGGTAGGTCGACCACCAGCAGCAGCGGGTTCGTCGGCGACTCGGCCCAGATCATGTCCGCGCCGTCGAGGGCGTCGCGAGCACTCGCCACATCGGTGAGGTCGACCGGCCTGACCCGCAGCCGACCGGCGCGCTCGTGTTCGCGGAGCAGGGAGATGGTGCCGTAGTAGGCCTGTGCCTGGGCCACCACCGTGCCGCCGTGAGGCACCAGCTCGAGCACCGCGGCCGTGGCCGCCATCCCGGACGCGAACGACGTCGCCACCCCGCCCTCGAGCGCGCCGACCGTCGCCTCGAACATCTGCCACGTCGGGTTGCCGTAGCGGCCGTAGCCGACGTCACCTCCGGCGTGGTAGGTCGAGGCCATCACGATCGGCGCGTTTGTCGGTCCATCCGGCTGTCGCGGTGGCCGACCGGCGGTGACGGCGACGGTGGCCGACGACAGCTCGGCGGGGTCGGGGTGCGCGGGGGTGGAGGACATCCGGCGAGTATGCCGCCAGCGCGTTGCCCTATGACGACGGTGGATAGGGTCGCGCCGATGAGCCAGGACCCACAAGAGCACGCAGCAGCCGCCCCGGGCAGGAAGCCCCGGGTGGCCATCGTGTTCGGCGGCCGCAGCAGCGAACACGCGGTCTCGTGCATCTCGGCGGGCAGCGTCCTGACCGTCATCGACCGGGATGCCTTCGACGTGGTGCCGATCGGCATCTCCCGCGAGGGCCGCTGGGTGCTCGCTGCTGACGAGCCGGAGAAGCTCGCGATCACCGCAGGCACCCTGCCCTCGGTCGGTGACTCGGGCAGCTCGGTCCTGTTGGCCGGTGACCCCACCAGCAACGGCATGGTGGTGCTCGAGCCCGGCAAGGTGCCGCGCGAGCTCGGCGCGGTCGACGTCGTCCTGCCGCTGCTGCACGGTCCGTTCGGAGAGGACGGCACCCTGCAGGGTCTGCTCGAGCTCGCCGGTGTCAGCTACGTCGGCTCCGGGGTGTTCGCCTCTGCTGCAGCGATGGACAAGGGGCACATGAAGGCGCTGTTCTCCGCCGCAGGGCTACCCGTCGGCCCGTACGCCGTGGTGAGCCCCCGTCAGTGGCGCACCGACCGTGCCGCCGTTCGGGAAACAGTCGATGCCTTGGGCTACCCCGTCTTCGTCAAGCCCTGCCGAGCCGGGTCGAGCGTCGGCATCACGAAGGTGAGCGACCCCGCCGACCTCGACACGGCGATCGAGCTGGCGCGCAGCCACGATCCCCGCGTCATCGTCGAGGCGATGATCGCGGGCCGAGAGATCGAGTGCGGCGTTCTGGAAGGGGTCGGGGGAGCCGTCCCGGAAGCAAGCGTCCCGGGCGAGATCGTGGTGAGCGGGCACGAGTTCTACGACTTCGAGGCGAAGTACCTGCCCGACGAGGGCACCCGGCTCGACGTACCCGCTGACGTGTCCGACGAGGTGGCCGATCAGATCAGGACGATGGCCTGCCAGGCCTTCGACGTGCTCTCGTGCGAGGGGCTCGCGCGGGTGGACTTCTTTCTCGACGAGCACGGCCGCGTGCTCATCAACGAGCTGAACACCATGCCGGGCTTCACGCCGTCATCGATGTTCCCGTTGATGTGGAAGGCCAGTGGCCTGGACTACCCGCAACTGGTGGACCGGCTGATCCGGACAGCGCTCGACCGCCCCGCTGGCCTGCGCTAGTCCCCGCCCCCTTCCGTGTGTCCGAACAACCGTGCGGGTACCTCAACGGGGGACTTCGGACGCAACGCGGGTGACGGCCGCCGCGAGGTCAACCAGCGGGGCGGTGGCCTCGGAGCGGTCGACCTGCGCCGGCACGGTCAGCTCGACGTTGGCGGTCCGGCCGACGGTGGTGAACGTGTAGCCCTTCGCGGACTCGACGAGAACCCACTCCACACCCTCGACCTCGATGACATCGGACGTCGGGCTCAGCCCGGCCGGGCGTGGCACGCCGCAGCGCAGCACCGCGGCCGGATCACCCCACGCTGCGGTCAGCGGGCTCGCGGGCGTCGTCGCGCGCATGTCGGCGTCGTCGAGGTGCTCGGGCAGTGCCGCCTTGAGCCCCTTGCACAGCGTGGCAGTGGCCTGGTCGGGCGTGGGTGGCTCGACCCGGACGGCGTCTGCCCCGCACCCGACGATCAGCGCTGCCGCTGCCGCGAGCGCGGCGATCAGGCGCGCTCGCCTCAGAGGTGGACGACGGGGCAGGTCAGCGTCCGGGTGATGCCGGGAACGCCCTGGACCTTTGCCACCACGAGCTTGCCGAGCTCGTCGACGTTTCGCGCCTCGGCGCGCACGATGACGTCGTAGGGTCCGGTGACGTCCTCCGCCTGCGTGACGCCCTTGATGTCGGTGATCTCGCGGGCCACGGCCGCGGCCTTGCCGACCTCGGTCTGGATGAGGATGTAGGCCTGAACAACCATGGCTGGGCCTTTCGTAAGGTCGGCGGTGAGGTCAACATCGACGCGCTCGCACAAAAACCTATCGGATCAGCGACAGGGAGACAGGGGCCATATGCCTGGGACGCCGCGCACGGTGGGCGAGGTGGGGGAGTTCGGCCTGATCGACCAGCTGGTGAGTCGGCTGCCGGTGGGGGCGGACGTGCTGCTCGGCTCCGGTGACGACGCCGCTGTGGTGGCCGCCCCGGACTCCCGCGTGGTCGCGAGCACGGACCTCCTCGTCGAGGGCCGGCACTTCCGGCGGGACTGGTCCGAGCCGTACGACGTGGGCCGCAAGGCGGCCGCGCAGAACCTCGCCGACCTGGCCGCCATGGGCGCGGTGCCGACCGCCCTACTGGTCGGCCTGGCCGCGCCGGCCTCGTTGCCGGTCGACTGGGTGCTGTCGCTCGCCGACGGGCTGCGCGATGAGTGTGAGGTCGTCGGCGCCAGCGTGGTCGGTGGAGACGTGGCCCGCTCGGAGGCGGTCACCCTCGCCGTGACGGCACTGGGGTCGTTGGAGGGCCGCGAGCCGGTGACGCGTTCGGGCTCCCGCCCCGGCGACGTCGTGGCGGTGGTCGGCCGGTTGGGTTGGGCGGCGGCCGGTCTGGCTGTGCTGTCCCGTGGCTTCCGCTCGCCACGGGTCCTGGTGGAGGCGCACCGGCGACCCTCCCCGCCGTACGGGCAGGGACCACAGGCGGCAAAGCTGGGTGCGACGGCGATGATCGACGTTAGCGACGGACTGGTGCAGGACCTCGGTCACATCGCGAGCCGCAGCAGCGTCCAGATCGACCTCGCGTCGGGGGTGTTCGAGGTTCCCGAGGTCTTCCAGGACACGGCGCGGGCGCTGGCCGCCGACCCGATGACCTGGCTGCTTGCTGGCGGCGACGACCACGCGCTGGCCGCCTGCTTCCCGAGCGGGGTGGACCTGCCGGAGGGATGGCTGGTGGTCGGCCGAGTGACCGAAGGGGAGGGCGTGCTGGTGGATGGCGCGCCGTACGACGGGCCGGGCGGCTGGCAGGCCTTCAGCTAGCTGTTCTGCCCTGACACGTTGGTGCACCGGGTGATGCGCGAGCGGGCGATGAGCTAGCGGGAAACCTTGCCGGCCTTAATGCACGAGGTGCACACGTTCAGGCGCTTCGGGGTGCGACCGACCATCGCGCGCACCGTCTGGATGTTGGGGTTCCAGCGGCGCTTGGTGCGACGGTGCGAGTGGGAGATGCTGTGACCGAAGCCCGGCCCCTTGCCGCAGACGTCACAGTTGGCAGCCACGGGTAACACTCCTGAGGGAAGTCGTCGAACGCGAAGATGGGGACGTGCGGGTCTGCAGCAGAGGTAGCGGCTGACGCCCGTCAACCGTTGAAGGGTATCCGACGCCGGCACGCCCGCGCCAACTGACGCCGGCACGCCCGCGCCAACTGACACCGCGCGTGGTTACCCTGCGGCCATGCCTTCGACAAGCCCGCTGGCGGAGTTCAACGCTGCCGCCGTGCGGGCCTGGCTCGCCGCGGGGCGGGACGGGCTGGCCGCCGCCCGCGAGGAGATCGACGACCTCAACGTCTACCCGGTCCCCGACGGTGACACGGGCACCAACCTGCACCTCACGGTCGAGTCGGCCGCTGAGGCGGTGGCCGAACTGCCGGCCGACGCGGATCGCGCGGACGTGCTGTCGGCGCTCGCCGGCGGGGCGCTGATGGGGGCGCGGGGCAACTCCGGGGTGATCCTCAGCCAGATCCTGCGCGGGCTCGGCGACGGGCTGGACGGGCACCCCGGTGACGCGGCGGCGTTCGGGTCTGCCCTCGAGCAGGCGGCCGAAGCCGCCTACGCGGCGGTCGCCGATCCGGTCGAGGGAACCATGCTCAGCGTGCTGCGGGCTGCCGCCGAAGTCACGAAGACCGACGAGGCTCGCCGTGACCTGGCCTCGCTGGTCACCGTGGCTGCCGAGGCGGCACGGGAGGCGCTGGACCGCACCCCGGACCAGCTCGAGGTGCTCCGGCAAGCGGGCGTGGTGGACGCCGGTGGCCGCGGGGTCTGTGTCCTGCTGGACGCCCTCGAGGAGGTGGTGACCGGTGCGGTCTCCCGGGCCCGGCCGCCCCAGCAGCGGCGCGAGGCGCCCGACGCAGACCGCCCGGTCGACGGATCGGAGGGGCCCGCCGAGGAGGGCGGCGGACCGGCCTACGAGGTGATGTTCCTGCTGGACGCCCCGGTCGGGGAGATCCCGGCGCTGCGCGAGACGCTGCGCCCGCTGGGGGACTCGCTGGTCGTGGTGGGGGGCGAGCCGACCTGGAACGTCCATGTCCATGTCGATGACGTGGGGGCGGCGGTGGAAGCGGGCATCGAGGCCGGCCGGCCGTACCGGATCCGGGTCACTCACCTGCTCGACAACGCCCGGGCGGTCCGGGCCGGCCGCGACCTTCCGTCCGAGGGGCGCGGGGTGGTCTCGGTGGTGGCGGGTGCCGGGCTCGGTGCGCTGTTCGCCGCCGCGGGGGCGACCGTCGTATCCGGGGGGCCGGGCCACCGGGCCTCGACGGCCGAGCTGCTCGACGGCCTGCGGCGAGCGCGGGTCCGCGACCTGATCGTGCTGCCCAACGACGCCGACAGCCTGGCGGTCGCCGAGGCCGCCGCCGGCCAGGCGCGTGACGAGGGGCTACGGGTCGGCGTGATCCCGACCAAGGCGAGCGTCCAGGCCCTCGCGGCTCTCGCGGTGCATGACCCGCAGCGTCGGTTCGAGGACGACATCGTGCACATGACCGCCGCCGCCGGGCACTGCCGCCACGGCGCCGTCACCGTCGCTGCGCGGGAGGCCGTGACGATGGCCGGGGTGTGCCACAAGGGCGACGTGCTCGGCCTACTGGACGGCGACTTCGCCATCATCGGCGACGCCATCGACACCGTGGCCTGCGCGGTCGTCGACCGGATGCTCGGGTCCGGCGGGGAGCTCGTCACCCTGGTCACCGGCGCTGACGCCGAGGACGGCCTCGCCGAAGCCGTCGTGGAACACCTGCACCGGACCCGACCCGAGGTCGACTCGCTCGTCTACGCCGGCGACCAGCCGCGCTACCCGCTGCTCATCGGGGTGGAGTGAACGCGGCGTGGTCGCACTCGGCACCCCGCTGAAGAACGCGCTGGGCGGCAAGACAGCCACCGCGCTGGAGAAGGGCCTGGGGCTGAACACGGTCGGCGACCTGCTCCGGCACTATCCCCGCCGCTACGCCCGTCACGGCGAGCTCACCGACCTCGCGCATCTTCCCTTGGACGAGGAGGTGACCGTGTTGGCCGAAGTGGCCAAGGTGATGGGCCGCCCGTACAAGAACAAGAAGGGCTCGATCCTTGAGGTGACCGTGACCGACGGGCGGGGGACGCTCAAGCTCACCTTCTTCAACCAGGCCTGGCGGCAGAAACAGCTTCAGGTCGGCCGGCAGGGCTTCTTCGCGGGCAAGGTGACGGTCTTCAACGGGGTCCGTCAGCTGACCCATCCCGACTACGAGCTCGTCGATGCCCGGCCGTCGCTGGACGTCAACGCGTTCACCGACGAGCTCATCCCGGTCTACCCGGCCACCGAGATGATGCAGAGCTGGAAGATCCGCAACGCGGTGAAGATGATGCTGGACACCCTCGACCCGCACGTCGAGACGTTGCCGGACGAGCTGCGCGAACGGCATTCGCTGCTTGGCATCGGGGACGCCATCCGACTCATCAATCGGCCGGCGTCGATGGAGGACGTACGACGTGCAGAGGACCGGCTGCGCTTCGACGAGGCGTTCGGGCTGCAGCTGATCCTGGCGCAGCGCAGGGCCGCCATGGCCGCCTTGCCCGCGACCCCACGGGTGGCACCTGCCGGCGGACTGCTGGAGGCGTTCGACGCGCGGCTGCCGTTCGAGCTGACGGCGGGACAGCGGCAGGTGGCGGCCGAGATGACCGCCGACCTGGGGCGCACCCACCCGATGCACCGCCTGCTCCAGGGCGAGGTCGGATCCGGCAAGACGGTCGTCGCACTGCGCGCGATGCTCGCGGTGGTCGATGCTGGTGGGCAGGCGGCTCTCCTCGCACCGACCGAGGTGCTCGCGCAGCAGCACCACCGGTCGGTCACCGCGATGCTCGGGCCGCTGGCGGAGCGAGGCCTGCTGGGTGGCGACGAGTCGGGCACCCGGGTCGCCCTGCTCACGGGGTCTCAACCGGCGGCTGTGCGGCGCGCCATGCTGCAGGACGTCACGAGCGGCGAGGCCGGAATCGTGATCGGGACCCATGCCCTCATCCAGGACACGGTCGAGTTCGCCGACCTCGGGCTGGTCGTCGTCGACGAGCAGCACCGGTTCGGTGTCGAGCAACGAGACGCGTTGCGCACCAAGGCCGAGCGGCCGCCGCACACGTTGGTGATGACCGCGACGCCGATCCCGCGGACCGTCGCGATGACGGTGTTCGGCGACCTGGACGTGTCAACGCTGACCGAACTGCCGTTGGGGCGCGCGCCCATCGTCACCCACGTCGTCCCGGCCGGAGAGAAACCGCACTTCCTCCAGCGTGCGTGGGAGCGGGTCCGCGAGGAGGCGGCGAAGGGACACCAGGCCTACGTCGTGTGTCCCCGGATCGGCGACGACCCGACCGACCCGACGGCGGTGGAGGAGAAAGACGAGGACGTCCCCTACCTCCGGCTCGTGCCGGACCTGCCCGACGAGCCGACGCGAATGAAGATCAACCGACCCCCCGCCGTCGCTGTGCTCGAGGTGGCGGACCTGCTCCGGGAAGGCCCGCTGGCCGACCTGCAGGTGAGCGTCTTGCACGGCCGGATGCCGGCTGAGGAGAAGGACGACGTGATGCGCCGGTTCACGGCCGGCGAGATCGACGTGCTGGTGGCGACGACGATCATCGAGGTCGGCGTCGACGTGGCCAACGCCACCGCGATGGTCGTGATGGACGCCGACCGGTTCGGGGTGTCCCAGCTGCACCAGCTGCGCGGGCGCATCGGCCGCGGCGAGGCCCCGGGTCTCTGCCTGCTCGTCACGGATGCGCCCGACGGCGCCCCACCGAGGGAACGGCTGGACGCGGTCGCATCGACCCTCGACGGGTTCGAGCTGTCCCGGGTCGATCTGAGCCAGCGTCGGGAGGGCGACGTCCTGGGCGCTTCTCAGTCCGGCCGCCGGTCCAGCCTCAAGCTGTTGAAGGTGCTCCGCGACGAGGACCTGATCGTGACGGCCCGCGCCGAGGCGGAGGCGTTGCTGCGCGAGGACCCCCGCCTGGACCACCACGTCGGGCTGCGCGTGGCGGTGGCAGCTCTGGTCGACGCCGAGCGCGCCGACTACCTGGAGAAGGCGTGACGCGGATCATCGCGGGGGCTGCCCGCGGACGGCGGCTGGCCGTGCCGGCCGGACGCGGCACGCGACCGACGGCTGACCGTGCGCGGGAGGGTTTGTTCTCCACGCTCGAGTCGTTGACCGGGACGCTCCGCGGGGCCCGCGTCCTTGACCTGTACGCCGGGTCGGGGGCGGTCGGTCTCGAGGCACTGAGCCGCGGCGCGGGCGCTGCTTTGATGGTCGACTCGGACGAGGCAGCGGTGCGGGTCATCCGGGCCAACGTCGACACGCTGGCCCTAGCCGGCGCCGAGGTGCGGATGGGCCGCGCCGAGCGCCTCGTCGCGGCTTCGCCGGCCACCGAGCCCTTCGATGTCGCATTCCTCGACCCGCCGTACGAGCTCGACAACGACGCGGTGCGCGCCGTGCTGGTCGACGCACTGGCAAACGGCTGGCTGGCGCCCGACGCCGTCGTCGCCGTGGAGCGGGTGACCCGCGGCGGCCCCTGGACCTGGCCGGCGGGTTACGCCCCGGTGCGCTTCCGCCGGTACGGCGAGGCCACCCTTTGGTACGGTCACGCCGGTTCGTCCCCAGCAGCACCGACGACGGAGGTGTAGCCGCCCGTGCGCCGCTGCGTGTGCCCCGGGTCGTTCGACCCGGTGACCAACGGGCACCTCGATGTCATCGAGCGGGCCAGCCGCCTGTACGACGAGGTCACCGTTGCCGTGCTCGTCAACACCTCCAAGCAGGGTCTGTTCCCTGTCGAGGACCGCATCGACATGCTCCGCGAGGTGACGGCGTCGCTGGGCAACATCGTCGTCGACTCCTTCCACGGCCTGCTCGCCGACCACTGTCGCGAGCGCGACATCCCGGTCGTCGTCAAGGGGCTGCGCGCGGTCAGCGACTTCGACTACGAGCTGCAGATGGCCCAGATGAACCATCGGCTCACCGGGCTGGAGACCTTGTTCGTGGCGACCAACCCGGAGTACTCCTTCCTCTCGTCTAGTCTCGTCAAGGAGGTCGCGACGTTCGGTGGGGACGTCCGCGGCCTGGTGCCCGACCTGGTCCTGGGCCGGCTGGCGACCCGGCTCGGCCACTCCCCTCCCTCCTAGCCGCCCCGTCCCGACCCGTCTCGAGGAACCCGACCGCAGTGGACGTCCACGACAAGCTCGACGAGCTGGCAGGCATCATCGAGAACGCCCGCTCGATGCCGATGTCGGCGTCCTGCGTGGTCAACCGCGGTGAAGTGCTCGGGCTCCTGGAAGAGCTGCGCGAGCTGCTCCCCGAGGAGTTCCGCCACGCCGAGATGCTGCTCCAGGACCGCGAGGCGGTCGTCGACGAGGGCAGCCGCGAAGCCAGCCGGCTGATCGCCGAGGCCCGGGAGGAGCAGGACCGGCTGGTGTCCGAGACCGAGGTCCTCGCGGAAGCCCGTCGCGCTGCCGACCAGGTCCGCGAGGCCGCCGCCGAGGAGGCCCGTGGCATGCGCGGGGAGGTCGACGACTACGTCGACGCCAAGCTCGCCAACTTCGAGGTCGTGCTGGACAAGACCCTGGCCGCGGTCCAGCGCGGTCGGGACAAGCTCCGCGGGCGCAGCTCCCACGACGAGTTCGGCGCGGACGCGGGGGAGGGTCATCCCCTCGACGACGAGGCCGCGCAGCGCTGAGCGTGGCTCGCGGCGAGTTGGACGAGTTGGACGAGTTGGGACCTGCCAGCCGGTCAGGTAGTCTGCGGGTGGTTTCGTCTGGATACCGAGAACCGTCATGCCCGAAGAGAGCAGGAGAAAGCTGACGCGCCTCGACCCCCGGTTGCCCCTCGTGATCGACACCCGCGAGCTCGGCCGCCGACCAGGGTCGATGCGCACATTCTCCCGGTCTGTTCCGGCGCCGGCGGATCTCGGTGTGGATGTGCTCGGCGTCGCTGAGGGCTCCCAGCTCGACCTCGATCTGCGACTCGAGTCGGTGATGGAGGGGGTGCTGGTCTCGGGGACGGTGCGCGGCGAGGTGACGGGTGAGTGCGTCCGGTGCCTCGACCCGATCGCGAGTCCGCTCGTGGTCGACGTCCAGGAGCTCTTTGCCTATCCCGGCCAGGAGCACCACGACGACGAGACCGAGTTGCGCCAGCTCGAGGGAGACCTGCTCGACCTCGAGCCGGCGCTGCGGGACGCGGTGGTGCTCGCGCTGCCGTTCCAGCCGGTGTGCCGGGTCGACTGCCCGGGTCTGTGCTCCCAGTGCGGGGCGCGGCTCGCGGACAACCCAGGACATGGGCACGAGGCAGTCGACGCCCGGTGGGCAGCCTTGACAGCACGAGCAAACGAGACAGCCGAGACAACCGAGGAGACATAGCCGTGGCCGTTCCCAAGCGGAAGATGTCGCGCAGCAACACCCGCGCGCGACGGTCGCAGTGGAAGACCACCGCGGCCGCACTGGTCGCGTGTGGCCGCTGCCGCGAGCAGAAGCTCCAGCACCAGGCCTGCCCCAACTGCGGCACCTACAACGACCGCGCCGTTCTCGACGTCTGAGCCGCCAGTGAGTGCCGAGTCGGTCCGTCGGAGCGATCCGACCGAAGCCTCCACCGACGACCCGCGTGCCCTGCTCGCAAATCGGCTCGCCGTCGAGATCGACCCGAGCCTGCTCGAGCGGGCGCTGACGCATCGGTCCTTCGCCTACGAGAACGGTGGCCTGCCCACCAACGAGCGGCTGGAGTTCCTCGGCGACTCGGTGCTCGGCCTCGTCGTCACCGACACGCTGTTCCGCACGCACCCCGAGCTGCCCGAGGGGCAGCTGGCCAAGCTGCGCGCAGCCGTGGTGACCATGCGCGCCCTGGCCGACGTCAGCCGCGACCTCTCCCTGGGCGACCTCGTCCGGCTCGGCCGCGGCGAGGAGACCACCGGCGGCCGTGACAAGTCCTCGATCCTGGCCGACACCCTCGAGGCAGTCCTCGGAGCCGTCTACATCGACCGTGGCCTGGAGGTCGCCGGCGAGCTGGTGCACCGCCTGTTCGATCCGCTGATCGACGAGGCCGCCACCCTCGGTGCCGGCCTCGACTGGAAGACCAGCCTCCAGGAGCTCACCGCGACCGCGACGCTCGGCGTGCCCGAGTACGTCGTCTCCGAGACCGGCCCCGACCACCAGAAGCTCTTCACCGCCGTGGTCCGCGTCGGCGGCGAGTCGTACGGCGAGGGCAGCGGGCGCAGCAAGAAGGAGGCCGAGCAGGAAGCCGCGGCCACCGCGTGGCGGCACCTGCGCGACCTGGTGCCGGAGGTCGACCCCGACGAGGTCGAGGTCCCCACGCCGCACGCCGGCTAGCGTGCCCGAGCTCCCCGAGGTCGAGGTGGTTCGCCGCGGTCTCGAGCGGTGGGTCGCCGGCCGGACGATCGCCGCTGTCGAGGTGGCCCATCCCC
>JBDUAP010000218.1:0-5063 GCA_040004585.1 Sporichthyaceae bacterium | reverse complement strand
CGTGAACTGGTTCCGCCGCGACGACGACGGGTCGTTCCTGTGGCCGGGCTACGGCGAGAACAGCCGGGTGCTCAAGTGGGTCATCGAGCGGATCGAGGGCATCGCCGGTGCCGTCGAGACGCCCATCGGTCGGGTGCCGACGCCGGAGTCACTGGACGTGGCCGGACTGGGCCTGACTGCCGAGCAGCTGGACAAAGCACTGGCCGTCGACCCCGACGAGTGGCGCGAGGAGCTGCCGCAGATCCAGCAGTGGTTCGAGACGATCGGCTCCGACAAGGTGCCGGCCATGCTCTGGACCGAGCTCGACGCCCTCCGGGCTCGGCTCGGCGCCGACTGAAGGGTCTAGGCCAGGGTCTCGACGTCGAGGGCGCCGTCGGCGTATGCCTTGCGGAGCACCTTCTTGTCGAACTTGCCGACCGACGTCTTGGGCACCTCCTCGATGAACGCCCAACGTTCCGGCAGCTGCCAGTGCGCCACTGACTCACCGAGATGTTTACGGAGCTCGTCGGCGCTGACAGTTGCTCCCTCGCGCACCACCACGGTCGCAAGCGGCCGTTCGCCCCACCTCTCGTCCGGCACACCAACGACGGATGCCTCCGCGACGGCGTCGTGGGACATCAGAGCGTTCTCAAGCTCGACCGAGGAGATCCACTCGCCACCTGACTTGATGACGTCCTTGGACCGGTCGGTGAGGGTCAGGAAGCCGTCCGGAGTGATCGATCCGATGTCACCGGTGCGCAGCCAGCCGTCGTGGAATCTCTCCTCGTCGTCATCGCGATGGTAGGACGCCGTCACCCATGGCCCCCGCACTTCGAGCTCACCCACCGCCGTCCCGTCGTGCGCGACGAACGATCCGTCGGGACCGACCAGCCGCCCCTGCACCGAACACGTCAGCCGTCCCTGGGTGATGCGGTAGCGCCACGCCTTCTCACCGTCCACCCCGGCCGGCAGCTGACCGACAGATCCCAGCGGCGAGGTCTCGGTCATGCCCCACGCATGAGTGATGTGTACGCCGTGGCGTTCCTCGAATGCCTTCATCAGCGCTGGTGGACAGGCCGACCCCCCGACAACCACGTCACGCAGCGACGTCAGGTCCACCGGATTCTTGTCGAGCTCGGCCAACAGGCCGGTCCAGATCGTCGGGACCGCCCCCGCGATGGTTGGCCGCTCGGTTGCGATCAGTGCCGCGAGTGGTTCCGGGGTCAGGAAACGGTCGGGCATGATGAGCGACGTCCCGACCATCAGCGCCGCATAAGGCAGGCCCCAAGCCATCGCGTGGAACATGGGAACGACGGCAAGCACCCGGTCGCGTGCGTTGAGCGTGAATCCGTCGCCCATGCAGACCTGCATCGAGTGCAGATAGATCGAGCGGTGGCTGTAGACGACGCCCTTCGGGCGGCCCGTCGTTCCGCTCGTGTAGCACATCGCTGCCGCGTCGCGCTCATCTCCCTCGACCCAGTCGAAGGTCTCGGACTGGTCACCGATGAGCTCGTCCCACGCATGCACCTCGACCTCGAAACCATCCAGCACCGACAAGTCGGCCGGGCCGTTGACGACCACGTGCCGCACTGACGCGGTCTTCGGCAGCACCTTGGCCAGCATCGGCAACACCGAACCGTCCGCCAGCACCACGACGTCATCGGCGTGGTCCATGATGTAAGCCAACTGGTCGGGGAACAGTCGCACGTTGAGGGTGTGCAGCACCGCGCCCATCGCGGGAACCGCTAGGTATGCCTCGAGATGCTCCTGGTTGTTCCACATGAAGGTTGCGACCCGCTGGTCGCCGGTCACCCCGAGACCGCGAAGGGCGTTCGCGAGCTGCGCCGCTCGTCGGCCGACGTCGGCGAACGATGCACGGCGTACGCCGTCGCCGGTGGACGTGATGACCTCGGACGTCCCGTGCACGGTCGTGCCGTAGCGCACGATCGTGGCGATGGAGAGCGGTACCTCCTGCATGGTGCTGCGCATGAGTGCCTCCTGATCCTCACCTGCTCGGGCCGGTAGATGCCCTCGAGGTGAGGGTACGGTGCGCCGAAACCGGACGACACCTGTGCTCAGGCGAGGATGCGGGCCGGGTGCTCGAGCAGGTCGACCAGGACCTGCATCCACTGGGCGGCCACCACGCCGTCGACCGGGCGGTGGTCGACCGACAGCGTCAGATGCATCACCTGACCGATCTGCAGCTTACCGTCGACCACGACCGGCTCATCGCGGGCCGCGCCAATCGCAAGGATCGAAGCCTGCGGCGGGTTGATGATGGCGGCGAACTCCTCGGTGCCGTGCATCCCGAGGTTCGTCACGCTGATCGATCCCCCCTCGAGCTCGTGCTGCCGCAGCCGCCCGGCGCCTGCCCGGGCGACGACGTCCTTCATCGCCGCGGCGACCGCTGACACCGTCATCTGCTCCACCGAGCGCAGAACCGGCGTGAGCAGGCCGTTGTCGGTGGCGACCGCGACCCCTACGTCGACCGACGAGTAGGACCGGACTGCGTCATCGCCCCACGTCACGTTCAGCGCCGGCACCTGCAGGTGGGCGTGGGCGACGGCCTTGACCACCAGGTCGTTGACCGAGACGCGCATCTGCCCGCCATCGTTGAGCTCGGCCCGCAGGGCGAACAACCGGTCGACCCGGGCTGTGCCGCGCAGGTAGAAGTGCGGGGCGGTCTGCTTGCTCTCCGTGAGCCGGGCCGCGACCAGGCGGCGCAGTTTCGTGTGCGGGAGGTCGGTCCACGTCGCCGGCGCCTCCGCCGCGGTACGGCCGGGTGGCGCGGGCGGAGCGGGTGCTTGTCCTGCCTGGGCCGCCTCGACATCGCGGCGCACGATGCGGCCGTTCGGGCCGGTGCCGGTCAGCTCGTCCACGGACAGCCCGGCCGAGCGGGCCAGCCGGCGCGCGATCGGGCTGGCGAACACCCGGGCCTCATCACTCGACGCTGCACCCGGCGCCGGGGCGGTCGCCGTCACCTTCTCGGTGGGTGCGGGCTCGTCGCTGGGCGCAGTCTCCGGGACGTCGACCGGATCGGCCTCCGGCGGGGCGGCTGCCCTCGAGGCGCTCACGCCGAGCTCGGCCAGCACCGCGTCGAGGTCGGCGCCCTGCTCACCGGGGCTCCCGATCAGCGCGATGGCCTCGCCGACCGCCACCTCCGCACCGGGGTCGACCAGGACCTTGAGCAGCACGCCGTCGGCCTCGGCAGCCACGTCCACCACAGCCTTCGCCGTTTCGACGGTGGCGATGACGTCATCACGGGAAAACGCGGAGTTCTCCGGCAGCGGCCAGCTCGACAGCACCGCCTCGGTTGTGTTCGCGGAGATCTCCGGCATCCGCAACAGCTCGGGCATGCGTCAGCGCCCCGTCATCTCAGCGAGTTTCGTAGCGACATCGTCGGCGTTCGCGATCGCCGCGGCCTCCAACGCCTTGCTGATGCTGGGGGACGCCTCTCCGCCGGTCACCCGCTCGACCGGGTGGTCCAGCCAGTCGAAGAAGCGCCGCTGGATCTCGTCGGCGAGCCAGCCGCCGTACGACGTGCCGCGAGCACCCTGCTCGGCGATGAGCACCCGGTTGGTCTTGCGGATGCTCGCACCGATGGTGTCCCAGTCGATGCTGGCCCGGTCCAGCCAACGCAGGTCGATCACCTCGGCATCGACGTCGCCCTGCTCCACCCCCTGCAGCACGAACGCCGTCATCGCCAAGTAGGTGAGCACGGTGACCTCGGATCCTTCCCGGCGCACCGCGGCCTTGCCGACGGGAATGCAGTAGTCGAGGTCGTCGACCGGCCCCTCGCCGGTGGAGGTGTAGAGGTCGACGTGCTCGAGCACGACGACCGGGTCCTCGAGGCGCAACGCCGTGTTCATCAGTCCGACGTAGTCGAACGGCGTCGACGGAGCCACGATCCGCCAGCCGGCTGCAGTTGCGAAGACCCCGGCCGGGTCCATCGAGTGCTGTGACCCGTATCCGGTTCCCATCGCGACCTTGCTGCGCAGCACGAACGGCACTGCGCCCTCGCCGCCGAACATGTGTCGGGCCTTGCCGATCTGGTTGAACAACTGATCGGCAGCCACCCACATGAAGTCGGCGTACATGAACTCCACGATCGGACGGAACCGGCCGTCCAGAGCAACACCACCACCGAGGCCGGCGAAGGCGTTCTCGCTGATCGGAGTGCCGAGAATACGATCGGGGAACGCCTCCTTCAGCCCGCGGGTAGCGCCGTTGGTGCCGCCGTTGAGCCGGTGGATGTCCTCTCCCATGATGACGACGCGGCCGTCGGTCTCCATCCGGCGGCCGAGGACGCCGGCCACCGCGTCGATGAACTTCACGTCGCCGATCTCTCCGCCGTACGTGTCACGGTCGGCGAACCGCGCACCTTCCAGTTCACTCAGGTCGCCGCGCACGCCGACGTCGACGAACGCGGGATCAGGCCACTCGCCCGGCTTGATCCGGCGCTCGCCCGGCTTGCCACCGGGCAGTGGCTCCAGCAGCACGTCGCCGATCTCGGCCATCAGCGACGACGCCTGCTCGACGAAGGCCGCCAGCTCGGCGGCGTCGAGGATGCCGCGGCGGACGATGTTCTGGTGCACCTGGTCGATCGGGTCCCGAGCGCGCCACTCGGTCTCCTCCTCCTTGGTGCGGTAGCGGAACGCGCTGCCCGGGAACGGCCCGTTCTGGTGGAAATACCGGTAGACGTCGGCCTCGATCACGGTGGGCCCGTTCCCGGCCCGCATGTGCTCGAGCGCCTCCTGCATCGTGAGGTGCACGGCCAGCGGGTCCATCCCGTCGACCTTCCAGCTCGGGATGCCGAATCCGGGCCCGCGAGCCGACAACCGCGGCTCGCCGGTGGCTTCCTCGACGTTGGTCGACACGGCGTACCGGTTGTTCTCGATGAAGAAGCACAGCGGCAGGTGCCAGGCAGCCGCCAGATTGAACGACTCCAGCGTCGAGCCGATGTTGGTCGCGCCGTCGCCGAAGTAGGTCACCGCCACCGCATCGGTGCCGGCCTGTCGGTGCGCCCAGGCCGACCCAGCCGCCAGCGGCACGCCGCCACCGACGATGGCGTTGGTGCCGATCGC
>JBDUAP010000217.1:0-5065 GCA_040004585.1 Sporichthyaceae bacterium | reverse complement strand
ACCCGAGCGACCTCGACCTGTCACTGGACCTGATCGCTCCCAGCGCCGGCTGGCAGGCCGCGAAGTACCGCACCGGCGGCACCACAGCCGACACGTTCCCCAGCGAGCAGGCCCTTGCCGACTTCCTGGTCGCCACGGTCGAGCGCGGCCTGCCCTTCAAGCTGACGGCTGGCCTGCACCACGTCGTACGCCAGACCGACCCGGACACCGGCTTCGAGCAGCACGGCGTTCTGAATGTGATGGTGGGGACCGCCGACGCGCTGGCTCGCGAGGACCTCGACATCGTGGTCGCCAGCCTCGCCGAGCGCGACGTGAGCCGGCTTGTCGAGCGGGTGCGGTCTTGGTCCGAGCTGGACTGCCTCGCGATCCGCGGGTCGTTCCGGTCGTTCGGCTGCTGTGCGGTCACCGAGCCCATCCTCGAGCTCGATGCGCTCGGGCTATTCGGCGATCCGGCGTGAGCATGTCCTGGCTGGACATGCCAGCGGACTCGCCGTTCCCGGTGCAGAATCTCCCGTACGGCGTGTTCGCCCCGCCCGACGAGCAGCGCCGGGTCGGCGTCGCCGTCGGCGACCACGTGCTGGACCTGGCACCGCTGGCCGCTGCCGAGGGGCTCGACGGCGGGCACGTGTTCGAGTCCGCCTCCCTCAACCCGTTCATGGCGCTCGGCCGGCCGGCCTGGACAGCGGTGCGCTCCTGGCTGACCGAGCTGCTCACGCACGACGGTTACCGCGACCTGGTCGAGAGCCACCTGATCTCGCGCGACCAGGTGACGCTGCATTTGCCGTTCGAGGTCGCCGACTACGTCGACTTCTACTCCTCCGAGCAGCACGCCACCAACGTCGGGCGCCTGTTCCGGCCGGACAGCGACCCCCTCACTCCCAACTGGCGGCACCTGCCAATCGGCTACCACGGCCGGGCCGGCACGGTGGTCGTGTCGGGCACCGACGTCGTGCGGCCCAGCGGCCAGCGCAAGGCCCCCGACGCCGACGCCCCGTCGTACGGGCCCTCACTCCGTCTCGACATCGAGGCGGAGGTCGGCTTTGTCATCGGCGTGCCGTCCGTGCTCGGAACGCAGGTGCCGGCGGCTGACGTCCGCGAGCACGTGTTCGGGGTCTGTCTGGTCAACGACTGGAGCGCCCGCGACATCCAGGCGTGGGAGTACGTCCCGCTCGGCCCGTTCCTCGGCAAGTCGTTCGCCACGTCGGTCTCCCCGTGGGTCGTCCCGCTGGACGCCCTCGACGCGGCCCGGATCGCTCCCCCGGAGCAGGACCCACCCGTGCTCCCCTACTTGCAGGTCGACGAGGCGTGGGGCCTTGACCTCACGCTGGAAGTCGCGTGGAACGGCCAGGTGGTGTCCCGGCCCCCGTTCGCCGGCATGTACTGGACCGTCGCGCAGCAGCTCGCGCATCTCACGGTGAACGGCGCGTCGCTGCGCACCGGTGACCTGTTCGCGTCCGGGACCGTCTCCGGGCCGGACCGGGACCAGCGCGGTTCGTTCCTCGAGCTGTCCTGGAACGGAGCGGAGCCGGTGACGTTGTCCGACGGGTCGACCCGGTCGTTCCTCGAGGATGGCGACGAGGTCGCGATCCGTGCGTGGGCGCCCGGCCCCGATGGCGTCCGGATCGGTTTCGGCGAGGTCACCGGACGGGTGGTCCCCGGCCGGTGACTCGGCCCTGGCTCTTCGCTCACCTGGTGAGGTAGGCCACGGCCCGGCGCATCACCTCCGCGCGGGTCGCCGCGTCCTGGATGCCCTCGAAACCGAACCCCGCGAGCAACGACACGTCCGTGCCCACGACGGCGGCCTCGGGGAAGCCCGCGGCGGTCGTGCGGACGAAGTTGTTCGCGTTCGGTGCACTGCCCGGCGGCGGACCGGTCACGGCCCAGCCGTCCATCGGGTCGGCGTCCTGCTCGAAAGAAGTCGTGCCCTGACCACCCGGCCCGGTCACGTCGTCGACGAAGACGCCGAGTCCCTGCGTGCCCCAGTCGCTGGCGTAGGTGATCGAGACCTCGACCTGTCCCGCCGTCGCCCAGTGACCCAGGTCGACGGTCCACTGCTCCCACCCAGAGCTCTCCGATGACGCGTTCCACGCCCCCGTCGAACCGGTGGGCGAGCAGGTCCCGTCGGCGTTGAGGGTCTGGTAGTGGTCCAGCTGCGGGTGCAGGTCACGCCAGCCGGCCGGGCAGCTCGCCCCGGTCGCCTGGCTGGTGTGGCCCTGCAGGTCGGGCAGCGTCGTCCAGTCGTCCAGGCCGGGCGTGCGGGCCTCGACGAATACGTGGTCCCAGTCCTGTTCGACGTCTTTGGAGACCCAGAACGAGAGCTGGCCACCGCCCGCCGGGACGGCCAGCGTCCGAGTGAGCCGCTTGTAGGTGACGTCCGCGATCTGGGAGTAGACGTAGTAGTCACCCGTGTGCGGCGCGAACGGCCCGCCCGGACGGTCGTACTTCGCCGCGGGCCAGGACAGGAACTGCGGGAACGTTGCCGGGTCCAGGATCCCGCTCGTCGTGATGAACGACGCGCTGTGGTTCTGGTTGTCGGCGCTGTCGCCGCCGTTGATCGCCATGGTCACCCCT
This sequence comes from Sporichthyaceae bacterium, assembly GCA_040004585.1. Classification (GTDB taxonomy): domain Bacteria; phylum Actinomycetota; class Actinomycetes; order JACCUZ01; family JACCUZ01; genus JBDUAP01. Next base: position 2,494 of record JBDUAP010000217.1, on the reverse strand, counting down.
TCGAGGGGCCTGTCGACGCCCAGGACGTCGTAGAAGTCGCCGTTGTCGTCCTGCCCGGCGCCCTCGTTGACCGAGTAGGCACCGAGCCAGTACTCCAGGACGTCGTTGACGCCGTCCCCGGATCCGCGCAGGGCGAGGCACCGGTAGGACACGGCCGGGTCCGAGCACTGGGCGTTGGCTGCCGTCGGGTCGTAGAGCTGGGTGCCGTGACCCCCCGCGAACTGGTGCCCGGCGTACTTGCCGGTGTAGAACACCCGGCCGCCCTCGTTCATGAAGTCGCGGACGTTGAGCATTTCGTCCATCGCGAGCCGCGACGCGTTGCCGGCAACCCAGCCGGGCTCACGCGTGATGGCGTCGTCACCCGTGTACCAGACGACGCCCTTGTAGTGGGACAGGACGCCGAGGCTGCTCGCAGCCGTCCGGCCCCGGGCGTCGACGTCGTACACGTCGTAGCCGATGCCGTTGTCGGCGAGGGCCTTCTCGTAGTAGTCGAGGTAGTTCGGTCCGCCCGCCTGGTTGGGCGAGGCACCGGTGTAGTCCTCGGCCGCCAACACAAGCACGTCATTGCCGGACTCGACGGCGGCCTGATAGGTGAACGACTCGCTGGCCGCGCCGCCAGAGGTGAACCACACCTTCACCGAGTCGCCCGGCTGCGTACCGGTGACCATGCCCTTCATGACGTGGTAGTAGACGTCGGTGCTGCCGCCGTAGCGGTCGCCACCGTTCCACTCGCTGGTGGGCTTCGTCTGCGTCGGTCCGCCGTTGACCTGGTACTTCAGCGACACCGCACCGAGGCTGCGGCGCGCGAGGACCCGGACCTCCTGCGGATCGCCGTAGGAGACCTTGAAGGTGAAGTCCGCCATCGGCAGACCCGCCTTGTACGTGTCGTCGCTCTTCAGGTAGAAGTCCTTGGTCGTGAGGCCGAGGTGCGAGACGGGCCGTGCCGGGTCAGCCGCCGACCGCGCGACGTCGAGGTCGAAGGGCAGCGTCTTTTTGAACTCCGCCTGGACCAGCGCCTCGTCGTCGGGGAAGACGAACCCGCAGCCGGGGCACCCCTCGCTGAGCTCGGGCGTCCACGCCAGAGCGCCGCGCCTGACGTGGGCGTAGTCGGTCGTCTCGCCGTTTGTGACGTAGAGGACGTCGGCCGACAGGCCAGGGTTGAACCCCTCGATGGTGGGCTTGTCCAAGTTGCCGGACAGCGCGTAGTAGATGGGGTCGTCGCCCGACGGCGTCCCGATCTGCCAGCCCTCGGGGTAGAGCAGCCACTGCCCGTACGAGTGGTAGTTGACGTGGAAGGCGAACGGGACCCGGTCGTAGAGCGAGATCATCGCCCGGGTCTCCGGCTCGGACGCCGGTCCCGGTCCACGGTAGGTCGCGCTCGAGATCTGCGAGGAGGACCCCTCCTCGTCGTACCTGAAGTGCTCGGGGTAGTTGCGGTTGGGGTCGACCCCGTCCGCGTTGGTCGTCGCGTTGTCCCCGTCGTTGTCGCGCAGGTTCTTCCGCCAGAGCCGCTCGTGGTCGAACGTGTACTGGTAGCCGTCGGGGTTGGCCACCAGCAGGAACCACAGCTCGCGTTCCTTGAGGAGGTTCTTGACGTCCTGGTCGTTCGCGCGGGACTTGTCGACGAACCAGTTCAGCAGCCTCCGGTTGACCTCGGTCGAGATCCACTCCCGGGCGTGCTGCGTCGAGCTGTACAGGACCGCGGGCCGGCGGCCGTCAGCGATGCCTCGCGCCCCCTGGGTGACCTTGACCGCGATGATCTCGCGGCCCTGCGCCGTGTGGCCCAGCACGACGAGCTTCACCAGCTGGGGGTTGGCCCGTGCCAGCTGGTACAGCTGGTCGCGGATGCCGCCACGCTCGTCGTAGGACCGCCAGACCGTGTAGCCGCTCGCCGCCTGTGCGGCAGCCGCCTGCCGCGCCGTCTTCCCGGCCTTGTTCCGCTTCAGGCTCGCGGACACGCCCTTGTCGCGCAGCGAGGCCGCGTCGGAGGCCGTCAAGACCATGTCGACCCGGACGCCGCGCGCGGTCTCCCGGGACTCGGCGATGTCGATCCCGTCCCGCGCCAGCTTTGCCGCCTTGTCGGCGCTCACGACTGCCGTGTACACGTCCAGCGGCTCGCGCTTGTCCTTGGCGCTGGCCGGGCCGGTGGCCACGAGCGCAGGGAGAAGCAGTGCAGCGGCGCCGACGGCGGCGAGAAGCCGCCACGAGGGCCGGGTGGTGGAGGGGCGGAGTGCCATGACGTCTCCCAGGCGCGACGAGGGGGGTCGGTGACCGGCACCGAGCCGGAGGAGGGGCCCCGCGAGGCAGACAGGTCCGGTAGATCACGAAGCCGAGCCGTGCCGGACGGTACTCCGCCCCGCCCCAGGTGGGAACCCTCCAGCGGGACCAGTTCCGCACATCAGAGGTTGCCGCGGCGCTCCTGCTCGCGCTCGATGGCCTCGAAGAGGGCCTTGAAGTTGCCCTTGCCGAAGCCGAGCGAGCCGTGCCGCTCGAT
>JBDUAP010000216.1:0-5097 GCA_040004585.1 Sporichthyaceae bacterium | reverse complement strand
GGCGCCCGACCCCGACCTGCTCGGTCCGAGCATCGACGATCTCGAAGCTCTGGCCGACGCGGTGCGCGAGGCAGCCAACGTCTCCCGGGCCCCCGACAGCGAGTTCGAGCAGACGCCGGTCGGAGCGGGCCGGCGCGGCCACCTGCAGCTCCTGCGCGACACCGACTCCTGATCCGCGCCCTCCGGGGCACAGCCGCCTGAGGTGATTTGTCGCGAACCGCCCGTAATTCAAGCCCAAGCGGGGGTGCTGCCGATGCAACCCCGTCGCACCGCTTCTGCGCTGGTCTTTCCTCCCTGTCTTTCATCGCCCTCTTTCCTCGCCTTGTCTCGGAGACCCTCATGGCTCGCTCAAGCACCGCCGCCCGGACCCACATCCCCCTCGGCTCCCTCACCCAGCGCGGTGCCCGCACCGGCGCCGGCTGCCGTGCCTGCGGCAGCGAGCGGGTCACCCGGATCGCAATGAGCCTCACCGACGGTTCGCCGGTCGAGTTCACCTCCTGCCACGGCTGCGAGCACCGCACCTGGGAGGAGCAGGGCACCGAGGGCAGCGTGCTGCCGGTGGACCGCGTCCTGGACAAGACCCGCAAGATCACCTAGGCATGTCCCGCCGACCGGCGGCCCGAACGCGGGCGGCCGGTCGTGTCCCGTCCGGCCGATAGGCTCGCCGCCGTGCCCGACCTGTCCACGATCTTCAAGGCCTATGACATTCGTGGGGTGGTCCCCGACGAGCTCGACGAGGACGTCGCGCGGGCCGTCGGCGCCGCCTTTGCCCGCGTGACCGGTGCAGCCGGCTCGGCTGTCGTCGTTGGCCGGGACATGCGGCCGTCGTCAGAGGCGCTGGCCGCTGCCTTCGCCGAGGGCGCCTGTGCCCAGGGTGCCGACGTGGTGGACATCGGCCTGGCCTCCACCGACCAGCTCTATTTCGCGAGCGGGCACCTCGACCTTCCGGGCGCGATGTTCACCGCCAGTCACAACCCGGCGCGCTACAACGGCATCAAGCTCTGCCGCGCCGGTGCGACCCCGGTGGGGCGCGACTCCGGGCTCGCCGAGGTACGCACCATGGCCGAGGACGGCGTCCCGGGCTTTCCTGGCCGCAAGGGGACCGTCGAGAGCCGCGACGTCCTCACGTCGTACGCCGAGCATCTGCGCTCGCTCGTGGACCTGCGCAACGCGCGGCCGCTGAGGGTCGTGGTGGACGCAGGCAACGGCATGGCCGGGCACACGGTGCCCGCGGTCCTGGCCGGGCTGCCGGTCACCCTGGTGCCGATGTACTTCGAGCTGGACGGGACGTTTCCCAACCACGAGGCCAATCCGCTCGAGCCGGCCAACCTGGTCGACCTGCAGGCGCGGGTCCGCGAAGAGGGCGCCGATATCGGCCTGGCCTTCGACGGCGACGCGGACCGCTGCTTCGTGGTCGACGAACGCGGCGAGGCGGTCTCCCCGTCGGCGGTGACCGCATTGGTCGCGGTGCGCGAGCTGGCGAAGCACCCCGGGGCGTCGGTCATCCACAACCTGATCACGTCCCGCGCCGTGCCGGAGATCATCCGGGAGCACGGGGGTGTTCCGGTTCGGACCCGGGTCGGCCACTCGTTCATCAAGGAAGAGATGGCCCGCACCGACGCGGTCTTCGGCGGTGAGCACTCGGCTCACTACTACTTCCGCGACTTCTGGCGGGCCGACACCGGCATGCTGGCCGCGCTGCACGTCCTGTCCGCACTCGCTGAGCAGGAATTGCCGCTCTCGACCTTCGCCGCGCAGTTCGAGCGCTACGTCGCGTCCGGCGAGGTCAACAGCGCGGTGCATGACCAGGCGGGCCGGGCCGAGGCGGTCCGCGCGGCGTTCGCCGACCGCCCCGGAGTCGAGGTCGACGAGCTCGACGGGCTCACCGTCGCCACGGGCCCGTGGTGGTTCAACCTGCGGGCCTCCAACACCGAGCCGCTGCTCCGGCTGAATGTCGAGGCGCAGACGCATGCCACGATGGCATCCGTGCGCGACGAGGTGCTCGCGCTGGTCCGGAAGGAGCATCGACGCCCGATGCAGCTCGACCCGCAGTTGTTGGAGATCCTCGCGTGCCCGCAATGCCATGCTCCCTTGCGGGTCGACGACCAGGCTCAGGAGCTGGTCTGCACGTCGGACACGTGCGGGCTGGCCTACCCGGTCCGCGACGACATACCGGTGCTGCTCATCGACGAGGCGCGCAAGCCGAAGGGATGAGCCAGCACTGATGGGGGCGGCAATCGACGAGTCGGTCCTGGACGACAAGGACAAGCTGTCCGCAGGCGACCCTGGCGGCATGCTGCGTGCGGTCGCAACCGCCGGTGCACAGGTGCGCGAGGCGGTGCTGCGCACCGGCGAGGTCGACCTGAGCGGGGTGGTCGCCGAGGGCCGGCCGCGCGCGATGCTCGTGGCCGGCATGGGCGGCTCGGGCATCAGCGGCGATGTCCTCGTCGCCGTCGGCGGCCTGGCATGTCCCGTCCCGCTGATCGCGAATCGTGGCTACCGGTTGCCCGGGTGGGTCGGTCCGATGGACCTCGTGGTCTCGGTCTCGTGTTCCGGGCGCACCGAGGAGACGCTCGCCGTCACCGACGAGGCACTGCGCCGCGGCTGTCGCGTCATCACCGTGGGACAGCCGGGCTCGCCGCTGGCTGAGCGGGCCATGGGCGGACGGGCGATGCACCTGCCGGTCGACCCGGCCGGCCGGATGCCGCGCAGCAACATCTGGGCGCTCTCGGTGCCAGTCCTGCTGGTGGCCGACGCGCTCGGTCTCCTAACCGTCCCGGCGGCCGTGCTGGACGAGGTGGCCGACGCCCTCGACACGACCAGCGCCGCGTGCGGCCCGGCGGTCGAGGTCTATGACAACCCGGCGAAGCGGCTGGCCCTCGACCTGGCAGGAACGTTGCCTTACGTCTGGGGGAGCAGCGAGATCGCCGGTGTCGCGGCATACCGCCTCGGCTGCCAGCTCGCGGAGAACGCGAAGTACCCCTCGGTCACGGGGGAGCTGCCCGAGGTCCACCACAACCAGGTCGTCGCTCTCGCCGGCGCGTTCGGCTCGGGAGCCGGTGACCCGGACGACCTCTTCCGCGACCGCGTTGACGAGGCACCTGGCTGGCCCGCGCTGCGCCTCCTGCTGCTCCGCGACAGCGTGGAGCTCCCTGAGCTCGCGCGCGGGCGGGAAGCAACTCTGGCCCTTGCCGAGGAGTACGGCATCGGCGTACAGGAGCTTCCGGCTTCCGGCGAGCACCCCCTCGCCCGGCTGGCCAGCCTGGTGGCGCCGACCGACTTCGCGAGCGTCTACCTCGCGCTGGCCCAGGGCATCGACCCGACGCCGATCGACCCGATCGTCTTCGTCAAGAAGCGCACCGGCTCATGAGTGCGAGTGGCAGCAACCGGGCGATCTTCGCGGCCCTGTTCGCGAACCTCGGTATCGCAGCCACCAAGTTCGTCGCGTTCCTGCTGACCGGGTCGTCGTCGCTGCTCGCCGAGTCGATCCACTCCGTCGCCGACTCGAGCAACCAGGCGCTGCTGCTGCTCGGGGGCAAGAAGGCCCGCCGGGCGGCGACCCCGGAGCACCCGTTCGGCTACGGCCGCGAGCGCTACATCTATGCCTTCATCGTGGCCATCGTGTTATTCAGCGTCGGTGGCCTGTTCGCGCTGTACGAGGGCTGGCACAAGCTGCAGGACCCGCACCCGATCGACTCGTGGCAGTGGGTGCCGGTGCTGGTCCTCGTGGTCGCGATCGGGCTGGAGAGCTTCTCCTTCCGGACCGCGATCGTCGAGTCGAACCACGCTCGCGGCAAGGCCGGCTGGGTCACCTTCATCCGCCACTCCAAGGCCCCCGAGCTGCCGGTCGTGCTGCTCGAGGACTTCGCTGCGCTGCTCGGACTGGTTTTCGCTCTTGCCGGTGTCGGACTCACGCTGGTCACCGACGACGGAACATGGGACGGCGTGGGCACGGTGGCCATCGGTCTCCTGCTCGTCACGGTCGCCGTCCTGCTCGGGATCGAGACCAAGAGCCTGCTGCTCGGGGAGGGGGCCAATTCGGAGGCCGTGGCTCGGATCCGGGCCGCCCTCGAGGACGACGCCCTGATCGAGCGGGTCATCCACATGCGGACCATGCACCTGGGCCCAGAGGAGCTGTTGGTGGCCGCGAAGATCGCGGTGCCGCCGGGCACGAGCGCCGAGCACGTGGCCGCTGCGATCAACGCCGCCGAGCGCCGCGTCCGGGAGGCGGAACCGGTGGCCCGCGTGATCTACCTCGAACCCGACATCGATGCGAGCCGCCCCGAGGCGTCCACCGAGTCGCCCGCCGAGGCCAGTTCGGGGTAAACTGCCTGATGAGGCATCGGCGTCACTGATGGGTTGGCCCGGAGGGGCCGCGCCGGGCAGTTTCCCACCGCACGCATCCGACTACGGTCGCCGATTTCGCGCGCGCTGCCCGCCCGCCCGTCCCCGTACTGCCCGCACTCGTCCCCAGGAGAGACATGAGCGCCCAGACCGACACCACGAGCACGACCCTCACCGGCGACGACTTCAAGGTCGCCGACATCTCGCTGGCCGAATTCGGCCGCAAGGAGATCCAGCTCGCCGAGCACGAGATGCCCGGCCTGATGGCCCTGCGCGAGGAGTTCGGCCCCACCCAGCCGCTGCGCGGCGCCCGGATCGCCGGCTCGCTGCACATGACGACCCAGACCGCCGTTCTCATCGAGACGCTGGTCGCCCTCGGCGCCGACGTGCGCTGGGTCAGCTGCAACATCTTCTCAACCCAGGACCACGCGGCCGCCGCGGTCGTCGTGGGACCGAACGGCACCCCCGAGCAGCCGGCCGGCGTGCCGGTCTTCGCCTGGAAGGGCGAGACGCTCGAGGAGTACTGGTGGTGCACCGGGCAGATGCTGACCTGGCCGGACGGCGCTGGCGCGAACATGCTGCTCGACGACGGCGGCGACGCGACCCTGCTGATCCACAAGGGCACCCAGTTCGAGGCAGCGGGCGTCGTACCGGCCGCTGAGGACAACGACGCTGACGAGTACAAGGTCATCCTCGACCTGCTGCGTCGCTCCCTCGACAAGGAGCCGGGCAAGTTCACGGCGATGGGCCAGG
>JBDUAP010000215.1:0-5123 GCA_040004585.1 Sporichthyaceae bacterium | reverse complement strand
GCCGAGATCAGCGGGCACACCCCCGAGCGGGTGGCCGAGCTACGCAGCTTCGGCCGTGACCCGGTCAGCCTCGACGCTCCCGTCGGCGAGGAGGGCGACGCGGTCCTCGGTGACCTCGTCCTGGACGCGAGCGGTCCGTCCGCCGCCGACACGGTCGAGCATCGCGCCATGATCGACGAGCTCAGCCGGCAGATCGACAAGCTGCCCGAGCGCGAGGCGCTCATCGTGCGGATGCGGTTCGGCCTGTACGACGGGCGGGCACACACCCTGGACGAGATCGGTAGCCACCTCAATCTGACCCGCGAGCGGATCCGCCAGCTGGAGAAGCTCGCGCTGGCCAAGCTGCGTCATCCCAGCATCAGCGAGGAACTGCTCGACTGGGCGAGCTGACCGTCCTGGCGGCCCTCGTCTTAGCCAGCCGAGTCGTCGTGAGTCTGTGCCGGCTGCATGGTCGCCACGAAGACAGCTCGCCCTCCGCCGGCACTCTCTCGGCGGACGAGAAGCTCCACGGTCACCTCGGTGCCGTCCCGGCGCAGCGCCGGGACGGTGACGGGTGTGTTCAGAATCGTCGTCCGGTCGGTTAGCAGGTACAGCGTGAACGCCGCGATGTGCGCCTCGCGGAAGCGATGCGGGATCACCGACACGATGCGCCTTCCGACAAGCTCGTCGAGCGTCCAGCCGAGCAGGGCGAGCGCGTCGGGGCTGGCCGCGATGATGCAGTTGGCGTCGTCGGCGGCGATGGTCGCCTCCGTTGCGGATAGCACCGCGGCCAAGTCCCAGTCGACCGGGCGGATGCTCGCCATCGGCTCGTCGGCGGCCAACCCGGTCCACGGGCTCGCCGCCCTGCCCTCGGCTTGGGTGATCGCCTGCTCGGAGATCCACAAGCGCAGACGCCGGATCTCGGGCTGTGTCGTGGGCGCGAGCAGCTCACCTGCCTCGGCCATCACTATGGCCCGGTCGAGGATGAAGTCGAGGTCACGAAATCCGTGCGCTGCCCCGACCGGCAGATCGACCATGACGTCCCCGTGCTCCGGCTGATCGGCGGCTATGAACAGCGGCGCCAGCGCTTCGGACACGCAGCTGAACATCTCACCGGCGCCAGCCTGACGGTCTGCCAGGTCGGCGATCTCCATGTCCGTGTCCCAGGACGCCAGGAAGTGCTCGCGCAACAACGTGTCGGTGTGTTGCTGCCAGGCTCGCGCCAGCGCCACCGGGACGTGCTCAAGGTGAATCCTGACGGTGGCCACGGCAGCCGGCAGCGACTGCGCGGCGCCCGCGTGCTGAGCCGGAGCGGACGTCGTGCCGAGTTCGAACCAGACGGTCTTGCCAGTCCCGCTGGTCGCGTCGGTACCGAAACGCTCGGCCAGCATCTCGACGACGGCAACGCCGCGACCAGTCGTCGCGGTCGAGCCGTAGCCACGGCGCATCGGGATGTGAGGGCTACTGTCGTTGACCTCGACTCGCAGACCAAAGGCGTTGGCGGCGATCGTGACGATGATCGACGTGCGAGCGTGCACGATCGCATTGGTGACCAGTTCGGTGACCAGCAGTCCTGCCGTGTCGGCGAGGTCCCCGCGGCCCATGGCTGTGACGGCGTCGACCACCGCCCGCCTGGCGGTCCCTGCACTGGCGGGCACAGGGTCGAGCTGCAGAGTCGCAACGACTTCAACCGCAGGGTGGCCGGTCACTGGCCCATGCTGACACGACACTCCCCGTGCGTGACCATCGGCGCACCGTGACTGCTTGTCCACTCACCTGGGTCGTTTTGGCGGGCCGGGTGCGGGTAGCGGCCAGTTCAGCGCTCGCCACCAGGCGGGCCGGTCGATGATGCATGGAGGCCAGCGATGGCACGCGACAACGACGTCACGAACGACAGGGGTGCCGTTCGCTCGGACGGCACAGCTGACGACGACTACACCGTCCGCACCGATCCGGCGCGGAACACCACTCGCACTGACGGCACCCGCAACGGCGTCGTCGGCACGAACGACGAGGTCGACCTGCGCAGCCGCGAGCGCCGCGCCGAGGTCGCCCGGGACCACGTGCACCGTCAGCACGAGTTCTATGGCGGCTTCAAGTGGGGCGCGGCCTTCTTCGGCTGGCTCTCGGCCAACGGCCTGACCGTCCTGCTGGTCGCCATCGCATCGGCGGCTGGTGTGGCTCTCGGCCTGACCCAGGACAGCACTGACAAGGCGAATGCGAACGCCGAGACCGTCGGTCTTGCCGGCGCCATCGTCCTGCTGGTGATCATCGCCCTCGGCTACTACGCCGGTGGGTATGTCGCCGGGCGGATGGCCCGCTTCGACGGCGCCCGGCAGGGTGTCGGAGTCTGGATCATCGGCCTGCTGGTGACTGCTGCGCTCGCCGTGGCGGGTGTCGCCTTCGGGGCCAAGTACAACGTCCTGAACCAGCTCAACCTGCCGCGGATCCCGGTGGACGAGGGCGACGCCACGACGGCCGGCATCATCGCGCTGGTCGCGGTGCTCGTGGTGACGCTGCTCGCCGCCGTCGCCGGCGGGAAGGTCGGCGAGCGTTACCACCGCAGGGTGGACCGCGCGGGCATCGACGCCTGACGTAGCACCCCTTTGGCCGGATCGGCTGCCAATCCGGCCCAGGATGAGAGAATTGCCGGTTGTGGAACCACACCGGCCCGAGTCGCCTCGGCGGCCGGCCCTTTTCGGGCCGGCCGCCCTGGCGACTTTTTCGGGTGGTGCCGACCCGGCCGAGCTCGCCGAGGCCGCTCATGCAACGGCGATCGCTCTCGTGACGGCGGGGCGCAGCACCGACGACCCCGAGACGGCGAACCGGTTGGTCCGCCTGATGGACGAGGTCGGCATCGACACTGTCGCCGAGATGTGGGCCGACCGGCCGGCTCGATCCTTGCCCGGTGTGCTGTGGCGCCTGTACGCGCTGCGCGAGTGGGTGCGCCAGGACCCCACCGAGGCGGCCATCGACTTCCGCGCCGGTGAGCAGCGCGCGGATGTTGCCCGAGTCGTCGCGGGTGCCGCCGAACCGCCGACACCCCAGGCGATGCGTGACCTTCTCGACGCGATTCTCGGCGGCGTGTTCCGCGGGGACCTCGCCGTCGCCCTCGAGCGTGCCGGTGCCTTCGCCCGGGTGGTGGCCACCGGCCGAGCCTGCCGCGCCGACGAGTGCGGCGACCTCGACCCGTCGGCAGCGACCGAGCTGACCCGGCGGTCGGCCTCGCTTCAGCGCACAGCAGAAGATCTGGAGGCGGCGGCCAGGCTGTGGCGCTCGGCTGACCTCGTCTGATCGGCGGCCACAGGCTGAGTCGGCGCCATGATCACCCGATCGCCACGCCCAGGAACATGACAAGCCGTGTTCTGGTTGGCACACTCGTGGGCGACCCCTCGGGGTCACCCGGGCGTCGGGCCGCGGCAGCCCCGGGTCCCATTTGAAGCCGCTTCGAGCGGCCCTGCGCCGTGAGGCGCTCCCGGCCCGACGCCCACACTTACGTCACCCTGGTCCGATGCTGCGCCGGCTGACGCGTCTCCGACGTTGGACTCCACGAAATCCGGCCCGGGTCGGTAAGAAGTTCGCCGGCCGTATCCAGGTGGCGTTGGACGGCGAGACGTTCACGGAGACCTTCGCCAGCTCGTCGGATCCGAGCGTGCAGGCGGTGTCACCCGTGGGTCGACGGCAACCGCACGGTCGTCGCGCTGGTGGCGGTCGGGGCGAGCAACCAACCCCTGGCCGGTGAGGCGGTGCGCCAGTTGCCGCCGCTGGTGCTGCTCGTGCTTCTCGCGGCGGCGCTCGCCTATGCCGGTGGTCCGCTCGTCCACTTGGTCGAGCGTCAGCGGTCGACGCGTTCGACCGCCTCGCGGGCCCGGGTCACCGACGCCTGAGCCGCTTTCAACGCCGCCGCGGCCCGCCGCGCTCGCCAGCGCGCCTGCTCGTCCTTCTCAGCTGCCTCGTCATGTGCCGCCTCTGCCAGGCCCACCTCAGCGCGCAGTGCATCCCGTTGCTCCTGAGCCGAGCTGAGTTCAGCGGCCATGGGCGCCCGCTCTTTCTCCGCCGTGGCGTGCTCGTCCTGCGCCGCCTCGAGGCTGTCCTGCGCCTCGCGCAGCCGCTCCTGGGCCTTCGCCAGCTTCTCGGCCTGCTTGCGCTCGGCCGCGGTCTTCCGCGCGGCCCCCGCGGCGGCGCCCGCGCCCGCCCGCCCCCGCTTTCCATGATCGTGAGTGGGATCGGTCGCTTTTCTCGGCGATTTCCCCTCACGATCATGGGCTGGGGAGGTGGGGAGCGGGCCGAAGCCCGTGAACTCGGTCGCGTGGATGAGCTGGCCCGACAGCACCTCGCGGGCCACGTCCGGGTCGGCCAGAGCTGCCCGCACGGTGGACTCGACCTCGGTGTCCAGCACGCCGCCGGTCACCGCGCGTCCGGCGTTCTTGGCGAGGCCGCGGGCCCGGGCCACCAGGCCGGACACCAGCTCCTGGCGCTGCCGGCCGAGCGCCCGCAGCTCCTCGCCGGAGAGCTGCTCCTGCGCCGTACGCAGCTGATCAGCCAAGGCGGTCATCTGCTCGCCCAATGTCGGCTCGTCGGCGACCAGGAGGTTGACCAGCCAGGCACCGACCGTCGGCTTGCGCAGGGCCGCAACCTGCTTGGCCGCGTCACTGTCGCCGCTGTCACGCAACGTCTTGACCCGTTCGGCGCGAGCGGACACGAACTCCTCCGGCGGCAGCCGGTAGAGCTCGGCGACGGCGTCGGCCAACGGGTCGCTCACGCGTCGCCGCTCATGCGCCGTCCGTCGGTGTCGGCTCGAAGGCGGCGTCACCGGGCACCGCGGCCGGTGTGCGTCGGTTGACCTGCCGCACTCAACGCTCCGGCGGGTCGCCGCGCCGAGTCTGGTCGGCGAGGAACCGTTCGAGCTCGGCGCCGAGCTCGTCGGCGGTCGGGACCGAGCCGTCCTGCCCGGTCAGGGGGTTCCCCCTGATCCGTGCGTCGACGTAGGCGTCGTACTGCTGCTCCAGTGCCTCCACCACTGCGACCACCTCGGGCGACCCCGATATCTGCTCATCGATGTCGGCCCGGGTCTGCTCGGCGGCCTCCGCCAGCTGCTGGCCCGGCAGCGTCAGGTCGCCGGCCTTCGCCACGGCATCGAGCAG
>JBDUAP010000010.1:0-17526 GCA_040004585.1 Sporichthyaceae bacterium | reverse complement strand
CGGGCCAGCAGGCAGGAGATGCCGCGGGCACCGTCGTCGGAGGTGCGCACGAACAAATTGTAGAAGTCGGCCTCGCCGCCATGGGTGATCCACGACTTGGTGCCGTCCACGACATAGCCGTCGCCGGCACGCACGGCCCGGGTGCGCAGCGCCCCGGCGTCCGAACCGGACTCCGGCTCGGACAGGCAGTAGGCACCCAGCAGCTCGCCGCCGACCATGTCCGGCAGCCACTGCTCTCGTTGCTCGGCGGTGCCGAACTGGGCGAGCGGGAAGCAGCCAAGCGTGTGGACGCTGACGCCCTCGGCCACCGAGCCCCACGTGCTCGCCAGCTCCTCCACCACCTGGAGGTAGACCTCGTGGGGCTGGCCACCCCCGCCGTACTGCTCGCCGTAGGGCAGCCCGAGCAGGCCGGCCTTGCCCAGGGTGCGGAAGACCTCGCGCGGGAACCGGCTCTCGGCCTCGTAGGCCGCGACCTTCGGCCCCAGCTCGTCACGGGCCAGCTCTCGGGTCAGCGAGAGCAGCTCGCGGGCCTCGTCGGTCGGCAAGAACCGCTCGGCGGGCATCAGGAGTCCAGGACGAGGTAGTCGCGGTCGGTGGTGTTCAGCCGCTCGATGCCGTCGTCGGTGCAGACGACGATGTCCTCGATCCGCGCCCCGTGTCGCCCCGGCAGGTAGATGCCCGGCTCGATCGAGAACGCCATGCCCGCTTCAAGGACCTGCGTGTTGCCCGCCACGATGTAAGGATCCTCGTGACTCTCCACGCCGATACCGTGCCCGGTGCGGTGAATGAAGGCGTCGCCGAAGCCAGCATCGGCGATGACGGTGCGCGCCGCTGCATCGACGGACTCGGCGGTCACCCCGGGCCTGGCATGGGCGCAGGCCGCGAGCTGGGCCTCGTGCAGAACACGGAAGTACGACGTGAACTCCCCCGGCGGTTCCCCCAGCGTGTACATCCGGGTGCAGTCCGAGCAGTAGCCCTCAGCCGTCGTACCGCCGATGTCGACGACGACGGGGTCGCCAGCTTCGAGCACCCGGTCACTGACCTCGTGGTGCGGCGACGCGCCGTTCGGGCCGGACGCGACGATGACGAAGTCGACGGTGACGTGACCCTCGTCCAGGATCGCGGTGGCGATCTCGCGACCGGCCTGGCGCTCGGTCCGCCCGGGCCGGAGGAACTCCGCCATCCGAGCATGCACCCGGTCGACGGCCTGCCCGGCTCGGCGCAGAGCGTCCACCTCGTCGGGGCCTTTGCGCATCCGCAGATCGCGCAGCACCTCTGAGGTCAGGTGCTGCTCGGCCGCCGGCCACTGAGCGCCGAACCGCAGCACCTGCTCGGCCCACATCCGGTTGGCCAACGCGATCCGCGCGACGGCAGGCAGCCGGCTCGCGATCGCGGCGTAGGGGTCCTCGGTCTCGGCCCACCCGACCACCTCGATCTCGAGACCCTCCACCGGCGATGCGAGCACCGCCGGGACCTCCAGCGCCGGTGCGATCAGGAACGGATCTGCCTCGGCGGGCAGGACCAGGCAGGTGAGCCGCTCGAGCGGCAGCGCGTCGTAGCCGGTCAGCCAGCGCAGATCGGGGCCCGGGGTGACGAGCAGGATGTCGATGCCGGCCTCGGCCGCAGCCTTGCGGGCCTGGGCGAGGCGGTCGGGCGAGATGGCGGGCCGTGTCATGCGCCCCAATCTAACCGCCTGGCAGGGTGTGCCCATGAGCGAACGGCTGATGGTGCTGGACACACCCTCGTTGTATTTCCGGGCCTACTACGGAGTCCCCGACTCGGTCGTCGCCCCGGACGGCAGCCCGGTCAACGCGGTCCGCGGCCTGCTCGACTTCGTGGCCCGGCTGGTGACCGACCGACGGCCAACCCACCTGGTTGCCGCCATGGACGCCGACTGGCGACCGGCCTTCCGGGTTGCCGCGATCCCGTCGTACAAGGCGCACCGACTGGCGCCCGAGGGCGGTGAGGTGGTGCCTGATGCGCTGAGCCCGCAGGTCGCCGTCATCGAGGAGGTGCTCGACGCTGTCGGCATCGTGCACTTCGGGGTCGCCGGCTACGAGGCCGACGACGTCCTGGGCACGTTGGCCACGCGCGCGAACGGACCGGTCGACGTTGTCACCGGCGACCGTGACCTGTTCCAGCTCGTGAACGACGACCGGGCGGTGCGCATCCTTTACACCGCGGCCCGAGGGGTCGGCCGCGCCGAGGTCATCGACGAGGCCGCGGTGACAGCGAAGTACGGCATCCCTGGCCGCGCGTACGCCGACTTCGCCACCCTTCGGGGCGACCCCAGCGACGGTCTGCCGGGGGTGCCGGGTGTCGGTGAGAAGACCGCGGCCGCCCTGATCACCCGTTACCGCGACCTGCCCGGTGTGATGGCAGCCCTCGATGCCGGTGACCCGGCGATGCCGGCCGGCGCCCGGCTCAAGCTCAATGCGGCGCGCGACTACCTCGCGGTTGCCTCGGACGTGGTCAAGGTGGCGTGCGACGTGACGCTGCCCTCCTACGACGACCTGCTCCCCCGAGCGCCGAAGGACCCGGCGAAGCTGGTCGAGCTCAGCGAGCGCTGGGGCCTGGACAGCCCGCTCAACCGGGTGCTGGCCGCCCTCCGGGCCAACGATCGTTAGGGAACCCGCCGGGGGGATCGCAGCCATGCGCCCGGTCGCTGGCTAGAGCTGGCCCCACGGGCTGCCCATCGCGCCGGTGGACCAGCCGAGGCTCAACACCCCGACGACGACCGGGACCGCCGCCAGCGCCCAGACCAGGACGAAGTGCAGCCGGCCGGCCAGCAGGCTCACGGCGATCGCCGCCGCGAGAGCCAACCCGAGCAGTAGCTGGACCGCGATGCGCACCGCGCCAACCGTCCCGTCCAGGACCGACTGGGTGAGATCGGGGCAGGCATAGGGCTCGTTCTCGCAGCCCATCAGGGACATCGAGAAGAAGAACGCGAGGGCGCACATGATGGCGGCGACCAGCACGAGCAGGTACGCCACCAGGGTTTCCCACCAGGGCACTGGTTCCGGTGGAGCGGCATAGCGCTTCGGCTGGCGTCGGAAGAGCGGTGGCATCGCTGGAGAAGGTATAGGTCCGCCCCAGCCTCTCGGCAAGCGATGTGGCCGAATCGTGAGCCGCGTGTCTGGTCAGGCCACCGACGAGTAGGCGACGACGCCCCGGCGCAGCAGGTCAACTGCGGCGCGAGCCGTTCGCCCCACCGACGCGTTGCCGGCGGCCGCCTCGGCGTCGTCGTCGGGATCGGGCGCGGCCACGGCGATCTGTCCGAGCAGGTCGATGAGCTGCTTGGTCCAGCGGACGAAGTCCCCCGCCTGCATCTCGGCATCGCGCAGCACCGGTTCCAGTGGGTGGCCCGACGCCCAGCGGAAGGCAGCCCAGGCGAAACCGAGGTCAGGCTCCCGGGGGCTGTCGACCCGATGCTCTTTCTGCCGTTCCTCGACGGCGCCCCAGATGCGCACGATCTCGGCCAGCGCCTCGCGACTGCGCCCGCCCGGCAGCCGCGGGGTCGTGGCGTCGTCGGGTTGGCGGGACTCGTAGACCAACGCGGACACGCAGGCGGCGAGCTCGGCGGGGGTCAGACCCTCCCAGACGCCCGCCCGCAGGCACTCGGCGGTCAACAGGTCCAGCTCGGTGTAGATCGCTGCCAGCCGCCGGCCCGCCGGGGTGACGGCGTCGCCTTCGAGGTAGCCGAGCTCGTCGAGCAGCGCGCAGATCCGGTCGAAGGTGCGCGCGATGGTGTGGGTGCGGTTGCGCACCCGTTGCTGCAGGGCGTCGGTGTCACGCCGCAACCGGTAGTAGCGCTCGGCCCACCGGGCATGGTCCTCGCGCTCGGGGCAGCCGTGGCAGGGATGCGCGCGCATTGCCTCCCGCAGCCGGGCAAGCTCCGCGTCGTCGGCGGCTGCGGAGCGATCCTTTCGGCGCGGCGGTGCGTCTTCGAGGCCGGTGTTGCGCAACGTCGACGCGAGGTCGCGGCGGTGAGCAGGGTTGCGAGGGTTGAACGACTTGGGGATCCGCAACCGGTGCAGCGACTCCACGGGCATCGGGAAGTCGACGGCGGAGAGCTTGCGCGCCTGCCGGTCCGCCGTCAGCACGGTCGGCCGGGGTCCGTTGGTGCCCTCGGTGCGCCCGGGGTGAAGGACGACCGCGAGCCCGGCGAAGCGACCGCTCGGCACCCGGATCACGTCGCCGGGCCGCAGCTGCTCCAGCGACGCGGCCGCGGCCGCCTTGCGGTTCGCCGTTCCGCGGCGGCTCAGATGCGCTTCCCGCTCCTTGATGGCAAGGCGCAGCCGGAAGTACTCCGCGAAGTCGCCGAGGTCGCACTTCATCGCCACGGCGTAGCCAGCCAACGCCTCCTCGTTGCGGCGGACCTGGCGCGCGACCCCCACCACGGCGCGGTCGGCCTGGAACTGGGCGAACGAGGACTCCAGCATCTCCCGCGCCCGCTCGCGGCCGACCTGCCCGACCAGGTTGACGGCCATGTTGTACGACGGACGGAAGCTGGAGCGCAGCGGATAGGTGCGGGTCGAGGCGAGCCCGGCGAGCGCCGTCGGGTCCATGCCGGCCTGCCAGAGCACCACCGCGTGGCCCTCGACGTCGATGCCCCGTCGGCCGGCGCGGCCGGTCAGCTGGGTGAACTCGCCGGGCGTGATGTCTGCGTGTGTCTCGCCGTTCCACTTGCTGAGCTTCTCGAGGACGACCGAGCGGGCCGGCATGTTGATGCCCAACGCCAGGGTCTCGGTCGCGAAGACGGCCTTGACGAACCCGTTTACGAAGAGTTGTTCCACCACCTCCTTGAACGTGGGCAGCATGCCGGCGTGATGGGCCGCCACGCCGCGCTCGAGGCCCTCCAGCCATTCGTGGTAGCCCAGGACCGTGAGGTCCTCGTCGGGGATGTCGGCGCAGCGCGCCTCGACGTACGCCCGGACCTCCGCGCGCTCTGCCGGACCGAGCAGGCGCATCCCGGCGCGCAGGCACTGCGCGACCGCAGCGTCGCAACCGGCCCGGCTGAAGATGAACGTGATCGCCGGCAGCAGGCCCTCGGCGTCGAGGCGCTCGATGACCTCCACCCGACTCGGCACGTAGACCCGTCGCGTGCGTTGACCCCCCCGGCCCGGTCGGCGGTCACCGACCCTCCCCCAGCGCATCTCCTCCCGGGCCAGCCGGACAAGCTCGGGGTTCACCGTCTGGTGTGCGTCGTCGACGAACAGGTCGTAGAGCCGGTTGCCCGCCATCACGTGCTGCCACAACGGGACCGGCCGGCGCTCCTCGACGATGACGACGGTGTTTCCGCGAACGGTCACTAGCCAGTCGCCGAATTCCTCGGCATTGCTGACCGTCGCCGAGAGCGAGACGAGCCGCACCGACTCGTCGAGATGGATGATGACCTCTTCCCAGACTGCCCCGCGGAACCGGTCGGACAGGTAATGCACCTCGTCCATCACGACGTAGCCGAGGCCGCGCAAGGTGGCTGACCCCGCGTAGAGCATGTTGCGCAGCACCTCGGTGGTCATGACCACCACCTGTGCCTCGCCATTGACTGTGTTGTCGCCGGTGAGCAGTCCGACGGCCTCGGCGCCGTGCCGGCGCACCAGGTCGGCGTACTTCTGGTTGGACAGGGCCTTGATCGGTGTGGTGTAGAAGCACTTGCGGCCTTCAGCGAGCGCCAAATGCGCGGCAAACTCCCCGACGACCGTCTTGCCGGCGCCGGTCGGCGCGGCGACCAGCACCCCGTCCCCGATCTCCAGCGCCTGACAGGCCCGCACCTGGAACGGGTCCAGGCCGAACGGGTAGAGCAAGGAGAACCGGGCCAGCTCCGAGCGACTGTCCGTGGCCCGGCGCCGCGCGGACGCGTACCGCTCGGCGGGGCTGGTCATCCCCCCAACCTACGGCGCGAGCCCCGCTACCTGCCTATGGCGCGAGCACATGCAGGGCTGCGGGCACGACGTCGCACGTGACGGGCAGCAGCGCCACCCGCTCGCCGTCCGCGTATGCGGTGACGCCGGCGGCGGCCAGGGACACGCAGGCGGCCCGGCGCACGGTCACGGCCGGGTGGTTGACGTGGCTGCCGGAGTAGACCTGCGGGAAGACCCGGACGAACTCGAATGTGGAGACGGGCCCGAGAACGGTCACATCGAACAGTCCGTCGTCCATGAGCGCGCCCGGGCAGACCTTCATCCCCCCGCCGTAGGAGACGCCGTTGCCGACCGCGACGAGCATGGCCTCGGTCTCCCAGCATTCCCCGTCGAGCTCGAGCACGAACGGGATCGGACGGAATGTGCGCAGCTCGGCGGCGATGGCGATGTTGTAGCGGGACCGCCCGGCCGGCCAGCTCATCCGGTTGGCGCGCTCGTTGACCATCGAGTCGAAGCCCGAGCTGAGGACGCCGCCGAACCACCGCCCGAGAGCACGTCCGGCATCGACGGCGCGTGGCTCGGTCGTCACGAGCAGGTCGACGGCAGCGACCGGGTCCTCGAGGGGCAGGCCGAGGGAGCGGGCGATGTCGTTGCCGGTCCCGGCAGGCACGATGCCGAGCGGAGTGTCAGTGCCCGCGACGACCTGCAGGGCCATGTTGACCAGGCCGTCGCCACCGACGGCGACCAAGGCGTCGACGCCCTTGGCTGCCCGGTTTCGAGCCTGGTCGAACGCCTCGTCGGCATCGCGGCCGACGACGATGTCCACGTCACAGCCGTGCGCACGCAGCCGTTCGGCCACCGGCTCGCACAGGCGGGCGCCGCGACCCTTACCCGAGGTCGGGTTGACGAGCAGCGCGATCTCACGGGGCACGAGCGCACGCTATCTCTAGTCGGCGGTCAGCTACCGTCGTCCCCGCGAGTCGGTGTGGTGTCCAGCGGACTCGTCTCGTCGTCGGAGAGGGATCCGTAGTCGATGTCGCTGTTGCGTGCCCGCGCGTCGTGTGCCCGGCAGATGACGTAGGAGGCGAGGATCAGAAGGCATAGCGGCGCGGCGAGCGACGTCATCGTGAGCGGGTCGCCGGTCGGCGTGGCCACAGCGGCGAAGAGGAAGACCCCGAAGACGATCTGCCGCCACCAGTTGGCGAGCTTGGCGGCGGGGAGGATGCCCATCAAGTTCAGCAGGACGATGAAGACCGGAACCTCGAAGCCGAGCCCGAAGACGAGCATCAGCCGCATCACGATCGATAGGTATTCGTTGAAGTCCACGATGCTGCGGACGTCGCCGGGAGTGAACCCCAGCAGCAGCGTGGTCGCTTTCGGCAGGATCCAGTAGCACAGCGCGCCACCCGCGAAGAACAACGGGATGCCCGCCGCGAGGAAGCCGGCCGTCCACCGGCGTTCGTGTCGGTGCAGCCCTGGTGTCACAAAACCCCACAGCTGCGCGAGCCACACCGGAGCGGACAAGGCGACGCCGGTCGCCAGCGCGACCTTCACCTTCAGATTGAAGGGTCCTAGCAGTCCGTTGATGACGAGGGGTCCACAGGTGTCGCCGTCGGAAAGCCCTTTGACCTTGACATTGCACACGGGGTCGGCGAGAAACTGCACGATCGTGTCGTAGTAGACCCAGCCGAGGATCGTGCCGGGAACCAGGCACAGGACGCAGATGAACACCCGGCGGCGCAGCTCGCGCAGATGGTCCATGAGGGGCATCCGCCCCTCGGGGTCACGCTCGCCGCCCCCGCGGCGCCGTCGCAACGCGAAGGTGGTCACGACTCAGGCAGCAGGCGGTGACTGATGGCGCGCGGTTAGCGCTCGCGCGGCTCGTGCTCGGCCGACCGGGGCACCACCGTCTCGCGGTCCGGGGTGGTTCCTTCGAGCTCGCGGGTCGGCGTGGGCATGTCGTCCGAGCCGGCGCTGGTGTGGCGGTCCTGGTCGTCCTCGCGCAGTCCCTTGGTCTCAGCTTTGAAGATGCGCAGGGACCGACCCAGCCCTCTCGCCGCGTCCGGCAGCCTCTTGGCACCGAAAAGAACAAGCAGGAGAGCGAGGATGATCACGATCTCCCAGCCCTTGAGGTTCGGCATAGCGGTGACTCCTCGCGATCGGGTTTCTTCGATCGTACGCCGTGGTGGGCGGGATTACCGCAGGTCGGCTGAGCCCGTGCGCGGCGGTGCACTCGACTGGGTCAACGCGTCCGTGATCTCGGCCAGCCGGTCCGTGGCGGCCCCGAGCTCGGCGGTCAGCGCCTTGGCTTTGCGGTACAGGTGCCGGCCCAGGTAGGCGAGGATGGCGGCGGCAGCGAGCACCAGCACGAACCAGAGCAGGAACCAGAGCACGCAGGCGACCCTAACGGGTCAGCGGACAGCGGAGCGTCAGGCCTCGACGCGGGGGATGATCATGGCCGCGAGCAGGTCCACGCGGTCCAGGCCGAGTGCGAAGTCCAGCACGTCGTCGTAGGAGATCGCGGTGCCGGTGTGCTCCTCGAAGGCCTCGGCCGGGATCTCCCAGCGCTCGGCGCGGACGCCACCGGAAACCAGCAGCGAGACGACCTCATTGTCGGCCGGCTTGCGGATCTCGTCGCGGCAGGTTCCGCAGTTGAAGGAGTAGAAGGACCAGTCGGACTTCGAGCACACGACGAGGCGCATCTGGCCGGGGGTGAGCTCGACATCTCCGCAGACTGGGCACGAGGTCTTAATGGTGGTCATGGCCCACGTCTCCTTCCCTGCGCCCTCTGAGTGAGGCGACGGGAAAGTTTTCGGCAAAGGCACCGCAATGCTTGAGAGGGCAAACACCAAATCAGACGTTCGGACGATGTGCTGTGAGCGTCGAATCAGACGTTCGGCTGATACGCCGCGAGCGCCTCCCGGGCGGCCTCGTTCACCTGTTCGGCCAGCTCGGGCGGGTCCAGGATGCGGGCCGATCCGGCCAGCTGGAGCGCCAGAGTCCGGAGCCACCGCCCGTCCGCGGCCCGCAGCCGGACCAGGAGCCGCTTGCCGGCAACCCGCTGGACGTCCTCGACGGGGTAGTAGTCCGCGACCCAGTGGGCCGGCGGGTCGAGCTCCAGGGTGACCACGGTGTCCTCCGGCGAGGGCACGAACAGCCCTTCGTCCAGGTCGCGCGCGACCGCCTCCGGGGGCAGCTCGGCCGCGACGTCGAGGGGCTCGATCTGGTCGACCCGGTCGAGGCGGAACAGCCGGACCGCCTCGGCCCGGTGGCACCAGCCCTCGAGATACCACCGGCCGTCCACCATCAGGACCCGCATCGGGTCGACGTCGCGCTCGGTCGTCTCGTCGCGGGTGGGGACGAAGTAGCGCAGGTGAAGCCGCTGGTTGCTGGCGATCGCCCGCCGAGCCGTCGCGAGCGCCTCACCCTCGCCCTCGACCTCGACCGAGACCTGGGCGCTCGCCAGCGCGGCATCCCCAGCGGCCGCCTCGAGCTTGGCGAGGGTGCGGTCCAGGGCGTCGCGGTCGTGGAGGCCGGGTACCTCGGCCAGCGCGCGCAGACCCACGATCAGGGCAAGCGCCTCGTCGACGCCGAGCCGGAGCGGTCGCGCGATCGTCTCGGCGTTGTTGAGGTAGACGTGCCCGGTGTCCCACTCCGCCTCGATCAGATCGTCGGGCATGTGCCCCGGGGTCCCGCAGACGAACAACAGCTCGAGGTCCTTGACCAGCTGGTCCTCGCTGATGCCGAACTGGCGAGCCGCCTCGCGCAGCGGTATGCCCTGCCGTGCGAGCAGGTAGGGAACCATCGCGAGCAGCCGCGAGAGCCGGTCGGTCGCCCCGCCGCTCACTGCGCCTCCCCCAGCACGGCCTGCAGTCGGCGCACCACGGCTGCCCGCAGTTCCGGGGGCTCCAGGGCCACCACATCTGCTCCGTAGCCGGCGACCTCCTGGGCCAGCGCCTCGGCATCACCGAACGGGACCACCAGCTCGTCCCAGCCCTCGCCCGATGTCTCGCTGGTGGCACGACGGCGGAGTGCTACCCCGGCGCCGGCGCGCGCCCGGACTCTCGCCTCGGCCCGCGGCTGGTCCTCGGCGAGGGCGGCGACCTGGGCCCGAAAGTCGACCTTGTCCGGGACGACCACGTCCCCCGGCTCCCCGAGAAGGGTCACCGGCCCGGCGACCCGGGAGAGCCGGAACACTCGGGTGGCGTCCCGGTCCCGGTCGTGGCCCACGGCATACCAGCGTCCGTGCCACGACACGATGCCCCACGGTTCGAGCAAACGCTCGGCCAGCTTCCCGGTCCGTGCTGCGCGGTAGGGGAAGCTCACCGGCCGTCGGTCCCGCACAGCGGCGTAGATGGGCTCGAACGCCGGCTCGCTGGTGCGCACGCGCGGCTCGATCCCGACGAGCGAGGACTCGTCCGGCTCGACGCCGGCCGCCTTGAGCTTGAGAAGCGCCCGGGACGCAGGCCCGGCGAGGGTCGCCTGCTGCCAGACGCGCGACGCGAGCCCGAGCACTGCCAGCTCGTCCGGCTCGAAGCTCACCTCCGGCAGGGCGTAGGCGGCCCGGTCGACGCGGTAGCCCACCTCGTCCTCGAACCACGCGCTGTTGCTGCCGGTCTCGAGCGGGATGCCCATTTCCCGGACTTCTTCCTTGTCCCGCTCGAACATCCGCTCGAAGGCGTCGTCGGTGCGGCAGTCGGCGTACTGCGGGACCGCGCTGCGGATCTGGTCTTTGCTGATGAACTGCCGGGTCGCCAGCAGGCAGATGACCAGGTTGAGCAGACGCTCGGTCTTCTGGGCTGACATGGCTCCAGAACCTACAGCGGCGCGCGGCTGACGCTGGGATAGCGTCGGGCCGGTGATCAGGTGGCGCTCCGGGGAGGTTCTGGCCGTACGACGGGAATGGGCCGGCGCTCTGGAGCTCACGGTTTCGGTCGACGGGGACGAGGCACCCGCGCTGTGCTTTCCCGGGCTGGTCGGCCGACCGGGGTTGGGCGACCGCGTGCTGTTGAACACGACGGCGTGGGCGATGGGCCTCGGGACCGGCGGCTACGCGCTGGTCGTCGCGATCCCCGACGCACTCCCGGCCGATCCGCCGCCGGGTTCCGGCCACCTGGTGAAGGCGCGCTACACACCGCTGCAGGCGACGGTCCTCGGCGTTGACGAGCAGGACTCCCCGCACCACGAGGTTCTCCGGGACGCGGACTCGCTCGACGGGATGCCCGTCGTCGTCGCCGACCTGCACTCCGCGCTGCCTGCGGTGGTGGCGGGAATCCGCGCCGAGCGGCCCGGCGCCCGGGTCGCCTACGTGATGACCGACGGTGGCGCGCTGCCGATGGTGTTCTCGCGGACCATTGCGGGGCTGCGGGAGGCCGACTGGCTCGTCGGCTCCGTGACGGTCGGGCAGGCCTTCGGCGGCGACCTGGAGGCGGTCACGGTGCATACCGGGCTGCTGGCCGCCCATCACGTGCTACGTGCGGACATCGCGGTGGTGACCCAGGGGCCCGGCAATCTCGGGACCGGGACCCGATGGGGCTTCTCCGGGGTGGCGGCCGGGGAGGCGCTCAACGCGACGACCGTGCTGGGGGGCCGGCCAGTGGCCGCCCTGCGGGTCTCCGACGCTGACAAGCGAGATCGCCACCGTGGCGTCAGCCACCACAGCCTGACGGCCTACGGTCGGGTAGCGCTGACGGCGGCGGACGTCGTCGTACCAGCCCTCACCGGCGATATCGGCGCGCAGGTGGATGCCGATGCAACGCCGCTCGCGGAGCGGCACCGTCTCGTGCGGGTGGACGTCGACGGGCTGATGGCGGCGCTGGAGGCATGCCCGGTCGGGCTGTCGTCGATGGGTCGCTCGTTGGCCGAGGACCCGGCGTGCTTCCTGGCCTCAGCTGCCGCCGGCCGCCACGCCGCGACCCTCCTCACCTAGACCTTCGCCGGGCAGTGAGCGGTGGGCCGCGGCCAGGTCAGCGGATGGTGAGCAGGTCGACAACGAAGATCAGGGTCTCCCCCGGCGCGATTGCGCCACCGGCGCCCCGGTCGCCGTAGCCAAGGTCGGGCGGGATGACCAGCTTGCGGCGCCCGCCGACCTTCATGCCCTGCACGCCGCGGTCCCAGCCGGCGATGACGTTGCCCGCACCCAGCCGGAACGAGAACGGCTCGCCGCGGTTCCAGGAGGCGTCGAACTCTTCCCCGGTTGAGAACGCGACCCCGACGTAGTGCACGACCGCGGTGTGACCGGCCGTCGCCTCCTCGCCGGTGCCGACGTTGACGTCGGTGATCTCGAGCTCGGCCGGGGGCTTCCCGCCAGGAAAGTCGATCTCGGGCTTCTCGTTGGAGTTCGTGCTCATCAGGCGGCTTCCTTCGCCGGGCCGTGCATCGCCAGGACGTCGATGGCCACAGCGACACTGTCCTTCTTGGGGTCGCCGCCTTGCTGGGCCGGCAGGAGCAGCAGCACGCGGCTGCCGACGGGGATGCCGACGAGTTCGTCGAACGGGGTCGCCTGGCCTTCGATACCGACCCCGAAGCCCCGGGGCACCCCCGCCTCCCACGTCGTGTCGAGCGACTCGTTGGCGAAGTTCACGGCGGTGTACTGCACGACCACGAGCTTGCCCTTGGTGACCGGCTTGCCGTCACCCTTGGCAATCACGGTCGCAGCGGCCGCCTTGGGTGGCGTGGTGCCCTTGGCTACGGTGATCTTCGGTGCGACGCCCGGCGTCCCCACCACCTTCGGCAGGGTGGCCGGCAGGCCGGTGACGGGGGTTGAGGCGGATGCCGACTTGGTGGCGGTCTTGCCGTAGGACTTGATCACGTCGACGACGAACACCAGGGAGTCGGTGCCCTTGATGCCCGCCTGGGGGTTGCCTTCGGTGCCGTAGCCCTTCGCGGGCGGGATGACCATGAGGACCCGGCTGCCTGCCTTGACGCCGACCAGCGTCTCGTCCCAGCCCTTGATGACCTTGCCGGTGCCTATCTCGAAGCCGGCGGGCTGGCCGCGGTCGTAGGAGTTGTCGAAAACCTTGTTGGTTGCGTAGACCGAGCCGAGATAGTCGGCGACGAGCAGGTCACCCTTGGCGACCTTCGGGCCCTTTCCCTGCACCAGGACGCTTGACTTGAGTTTCGTGCCCGGCTTCACCTTGGTGTCTGCCTTGACCTTCGGCTTGTCGCCATAGCGTCCGCTGACGCTGGGCAGCCCCTTGTCGGTGCTGTCGGCTCCGCCGCACGCGGCGAGCAGGCCGACGGCGAGCAGCGGGCACAGGAGCAGGGCGGCAATTCTGCGCACGAAAGAACCTCGTGTTCGGGGAAGATGGGATCGATCCAGCCTAACCCGGCGTACGGCGAGCTCCTGCCACGAGCCAAGGTTCTTAGCCAATTCACATGCTGGCGATCAGCTTCTCCACCCGCTCGTCCACGCTGCGGAACGGGTCCTTGCAGAGCACCGTCCGCTGCGCCTGGTCGTTGAGCTTGAGGTGCACCCAGTCGACCGTGAAGTCCCGGCGTCGCTCCTGAGCGCGCCGGATGAACTCCCCCCGCAGGCGGGCCCGGGTCGTCTGCGGCGGCACCGACTTGGCCTGGAAGATCTCCAGGTCACGGGCGACCCGCTCCACCATGCCCCGACGCTGGAGCAGATAGAACAGCCCGCGCTCGCGGGAGATGTCGTGGTAGGCGAGGTCGATCTGTGCGATGCGGGGTGACGAGAGGGCCAGCCCGTGTTTGGCGCTGTAGCGCTCGATCAGCCGGTGCTTGATCACCCAGTCGATCTCGGTTTCGACGTCCGAGAGGTTACCGGTCTCCACGGCGTTGACGGTGCGCTCCCAGAGGTCGAGCACCTGCTTGACGATGCCCTCGTCGAGGCCGCGGCGTGCGGCGAAGTCGCGGGCCTTCGTCAGGTATTCCAGCTGGATGTCCAGCGCACTGGCCTCGCGCCCGTTGGCGAGTCGCACCTTGCGCCGACCGGTGATGTCGTGGCTCATCTCACGAATCGCCCGGATGGGGTTCTCCAGGGTGAGGTCGCGCATGACGACATTTGCCTCGATCATCCGCAGGACCAGGTCGGTCGCACCGAGTTTGAGCAGCGTCGTCGTCTCGCTCATGTTGGAGTCGCCGACGATGACGTGCAGCCGACGGTAGCGCTCGGCGTCAGCGTGCGGCTCGTCGCGGGTGTTGATGATGGGCCGTGACCGGGTGGTGGCGCTGGACACCCCTTCCCAGATGTGCTCGGCGCGCTGGCTCACGCAGTAAACCGACCCGCGCGGGGTCTGCAGGACCTTGCCCGCACCGCAGATGATCTGCCGGCTGACCAGGAAGGGGATCAGCACGTCGGCCAGCCGGGTGAACTCGCCGTGCCGCCCAACCAGATAGTTCTCGTGGCAGCCGTAGGAGTTCCCGGCCGAGTCAGTGTTGTTCTTGAACAGGTAGACGTCGCCGGCGATGCCCTCCTCGCGCAGCCGTCGCTCGGCGTCGACCAGCAGTCCCTCGAGGATCCGCTCGCCCGCCTTGTCGTGGATGACCAGCTCGCGGATGTCGTCGCACTCAGGAGTCGCGTACTCCGGGTGGCTGCCCACGTCGAGGTAGAGCCGCGCACCGTTGCGCAGGAAGACGTTGCTGCTGCGTCCCCACGACACGACCCGGCGGAACAAGTAGCGGGCGACCTCGTCCGGTGAGAGCCTGCGCTGCCCGCGGAACGTGCACGTCACGCCGTACTCGTTCTCGAGCCCGAAGATCCGGCGGTCCATGCGGACCACCGTACGCCGTGGTGACCGGGGCAGCAGGCGGTGCCGCGCCGGCCGAAGAAGCCGCCATACACATCCAGCCCGAGCTGACCGACGTCAGTCGGCCATGGGCTTGGTAATCTCGTCGATCGTTGCCAGCTCATCCGGGGTCGGCTGCCACGAGCCGGCGGCGACGTTGGCGCGCACTTGCTCCGGGCGGCTCGCACCGGAGATCACCGAGCCGACGACAGGTCGGGCCAGCATTCCCCCGATGGCCAGGTCGAGGAGACTGCGATTCAATTTCTCGGCGAATGTGCGCAGCTGCTCGACCTGGTCCAGCCGGCGCTCGGTCACCAGATGGGCCCGGCCCGCCAGCCGAGTGCCCTCCGGGATCGGCACTCCACGTCGTACCTTGCCGGTCAACAAGCCCTGCGCCAGCGGGAAGTAGGGCAGCACACCCACGCCGTAGTGCTGCGCGGCCGGCACAACCTCGCGCTCGATGTCGCGGTCCAACAGCGACCACTGGTTCTGAACAGAGATGAACCGCGAGAAGCCGTGTTCGCGCGAGACGTGCTCGGCCTCGGCGAGCTGCCATCCGGCCATGTTGGAGTGACCCACGTAACGCACCTTGCCCTCGATGACCAGCTCGTGCAGCGCTGCCAGCGTCTCCGCGATCGGTGTCACGGGATCGGGCGTGTGCAGCTGGTAGAGGTCGATGTGGTCGGTTCGAAGCCGGCGTAGTGACTCCACGACGGCTCGACGGATGTACGCGCGCCCGCCCTTCGCGCCGGCGCCCGCACCGTAACCCATGTCCGCATCCTGGTGGCCGAACTTGGTGGCCAGCACGACCTGGTCCCGTCGGCTGCCGAGAAACTCGCCCAGCAACTCCTCCGAGCCGCCCCCATCGCCGTACATGTCTGCGGTGTCGAACAACGTGACGCCCTCGTCCAGTGCGGCATCGATCACGGCGCGACTGGCGGACCGGTCGATGCGACCGCCGAAGTTGTTGCAGCCAAGGCCGACGACGGAGACGAGAAGGCCCGAGTTGCCGAGGGGTCGATATTTCATGTCGTCGAGGCTACGACACAAGCGGTATGGCGCGGCCGGGCGAGCTAGAGCAGACCGGCGGCGTCCAACGCGACGTAGCCCACGTCCGCCTCCGTGGTCTCTCCGGTGCGCAGAATCTCGCGGAACTCGGCGAGCGAGCGGAGCACCGGCTCGCAGTACTCATCACCACCCCAGGAGCTGGCCTCACCCAGCAGCGTGCAGCCGCGGGCGATCGCGGCGTGGCGGCGCCAGGTGGACGCACCGAACGCCCAGGTTGCGCCGGCGATCTGCAGCGAGGCGGCGGAGTAGCCGGTCTCCTCGCGCAGCTCACGCGCCGCCGCCTCGATGATCTGCTCACCCGGGTCGACGATGCCGCCGGGGAGGTCGAAGACCACCCGGCCCGGACCCGGCCGGAACTGTCTGGTCAGGACGACTCGGTCGTCGGGCGTCAGGGCGAGGACCGCGACCGTGGTGAAGCCCGGCTCATGGATGTCCCAGTCAGACACCGAGCCGTCCGGCATCCGGTAGGTACGGGTGGAGACCGGAACCCAGCCGCCGGTGCGGGGACGTTCGGCGAGCAGCTCCCAGGGCTGGGCGTAGCGGTGCGGGTCTGCGCCGGTCACGCCTCGTCGTCGTCGCGTTGAGGACCTGGCGGCTCGTGCGAGCCACCGGCGAGGGCCGTGGGCGGGGAGGTGTCGCGCTCGTCCGGTGCGAGACCGCCGGGCGGCTCGGGCTTACCGGCCCGGTCTACGGGTTCGCCTTCCTGGCCCAGCAGCCGGTTCAACAGCGCTCCGGTGATGCGGCGGAAGGTACGCCGGGGGCGCGCCCGATCGAGCACGGCCACCTCGAGCTGGGCGGTGGCGACGGTGCGGTGCTCCCCACCGGCCGGGTCGCGGCCGAGCAGGTCGACGGCCATCGTGAGTGCATCGGCCAGCGTCATGTTGTCCTGGTAGCGACCTTCGAGCTCGGTGTTGATCTGCTCGGCCTGGCCACCCATGACGACGAACCCGCGCTCGTCGGCCACCGACCCGTCGTAGGTCAGCCGGTAGATCTGGTCCTCGTCGGGCGTCTGACCCACCTCCGCGATGGCGATCTCCACCTCGAACGGCTTGGACTCCTGGGTGAAGATCGCCCCGAGGGTCTGCGCGAAAACGTTGGCCAGGCCTCGGCCGGTGACGTCCTGACGGTCATAGGAGTAGCCGCGCAGGTCGGCGTAGCGCACACCGGCCATCCGCAGGTTCTCGAACTCGTTGTACTTGCCGACCGCGGCGAATGCGATGCGGTCGTAGATCTCGCTGATCTTGTGCAGGGCGCGCGACGGGTTCTCCCCGACGAAAAGGATGCCGCCGTCGAAGGCGAGCACGATCACGCTGCGGCCTCGGGCGATGCCCTTGCGGGCGTAGTCGGCCCGGTCCTTCATCACCTGCTCGGGCGAGACGTATCCGAACGGCATCGTCACTGCGAGGACTCCTTCGCTCTCACCGTAGGGGTGCCGGCGGTCCGCCGGGGTGTTCCATCCGACCCGCGATGACGGTGTCGATGGACACGCCGACCTCGTCGTCGGACAGACGCCGGTAGCCGTCAGTGGTGACGGTGGCGACGACCGGGAAGATCCGCCGGGTCAGGTCAGGTCCGCCGGTGGCCGAGTCCTCGTCAGCCGCGTCGTACAGGGACTGCACTGCGCACAGGATCGCGTCGTCGACGTTGAAGTCGTCGCGCCAGAGCTTCTTCAGTGCACCCCGGGCGAAGAGGGAGCCTGACCCGACGGAGTGAAACTTGTGCTCCTCGTAGCGCCCGCCGGTGATGTCGTAGCTGAAGATCCGGCTGTCCTCGCTCTCCAGGTCGTAGCCGGCGAAGAGCGGGACCACCGCGAGACCTTGCATGGCCATGCCCAGGTTGCCGCG
>JBDUAP010000214.1:0-5182 GCA_040004585.1 Sporichthyaceae bacterium | reverse complement strand
CTCGCTGGCCGTCAACTGAGAGGCGAGCCGGCGGCCATACTCTGCCTCGCGCGGCCTGGTCGTGGAGGCGATGGGCGCTCTCCAGCGGCCAGTTCACCCCGGTCAAGACGCGGTGGTCGCCATTGGTCGGCCTCACCAAGACGCCGGCAGTGATCCGCGGCAGCTGGCCTGGCATGATCGCAATCGGCGTCCTCGTTGGCGCTGTACTGCAGGCTGCGCTGCTAACGCGCGCGAATGTCTCGGTTGGCCTGGCCCTGATGGTGGACCTGCTCGCGCTCGTGTCCGGCCTGCTGTTGGCGAAGCTGTGGTACCTGGCTCTGCGGCCGCGCCGCTTGTGGCGGCAGTCGATCGGCGAAGGCTGGACCGTCGACGGATTGCTGTTCGCCGCTCCCGCGGTGGGTGCGGCCGCACTGCTCGCCTTCGAGCTTCCGATCGGCCTGTTTCTCGACGCTAGCGCGCCGGCCCTCTTCTTCGGCGTCGCGATCGGGCGCCTCGGTTGCTTCTTCACCGGCTGCTGCGCGGGTCGCTGCACTCGCTCGCGGTGGGGTGTGTGGTCATCCGACCGCCGGGTCGGGGCCCGTCGCATCCCGACCCAGCTCCTTGAATCCGCTACGGGGCTGCTCATCGGGATCGTCACTCTTCTATTGGTTCTTCGCTTGCCCAGCGCTCCAGGCGCCGTCTTCGTGGCTGCGGTTGCGGCCTACGTCCTCATCCGGCAGTTCCTCCTTCGTCTGCGCGCCGAACCCCACAATCCCATTCGGGCGCGGGTGACGGCCGCCGCAGCAGCCGCTGTGCTGCTTGCCGACGCCGTGCTGCTGCTGTTGCCGAGCTCGAGCTGACAGCCGTCCAGCGTCGAGACTCGGCGCAGCGACCGCACCGCCGGGCATCTCGTGCCGGACCGACCGACCGCGTATGCTGCGCATCACGGAACGACAGCAGTGTAGTAACGAATGCGGAGGTAGCGGCGTGGAGTGGTTGTTCACCGAACCACCCCCGATTGCGTGGCCGATTGCCGGGTTGACGGTTTCTGGCTTGGCGCTGGCCGCTGCGTTGACGGCTCGGCGGCGCGCGGCGCGGCTTGAGGGGACCGTGCTCGAGGTGTTCTGGCGGGATGTGGCGACGATGGGGCTGACGTTGGCGGGGGTCTTGCTCGCGCTCTCGCTGGCGGCGATCGTGCCGATCGAGGGCCTCGGCCAGCCGCTCTGGATCGTGGTCGCGGTTGTCGCGGCGGTTGGGGCGGCCACGCTAGTGGCGGTTCGCTGGCGCAGCCAAGAGCTCGGAATGGCCGCTCGCCAGCGGCCCGTTACCCCCACCGGTGCGCCGCAACGCCGGCTGATCTCGACCAGCTGGGAGATCGGCATGCTGGGCGCCGGCATCGGCGGCCTCGGGACGTACCTCGTCAGCGCGGGTCATGCCTTCGGACATCCCATCCACTGGCTGATCGCCGGCCTCGGGCTGCTCATCGGCTATGCGCTTGGGATCGGCGCCGTGACGCCACGCTTCACGCTCGACAAGCCGACCGCGCGCCGAACCTGATGTCGAATCGGCGGCGCGGCTCATGGGCCGGCTTCGCGCTGGCCGGCGCCTTCGCCACGTATCTCGTGTGGAGCGCCCAGGGGACCATCACCATCTCCCAGCGAGACGCCCCGTTCGATCAGGGGTTCATCGACATGATGGTCCCGCATCACCAGGCGGCCATCGCCATGGCCGAGATCGCGCGGTCGCGTGCCTCGCACGGCGAGCTTCGCGCGCTCGCGGACGAGATCATCGACGACCAGTCCGCTGAGATCGGCCAGTTGCGGGCGTGGCGCGAATCGTGGTTCGGCAGCTCCGAGACGCCGCCGATGGAGGCGATGCCGATGTTGCCCGGGGTGCAAATGCTTGGCCAGCCGATGAGCGGTGATCGGATGGATATGCGCGCCAGTGTCGAGCAGCTGAGGTCGGCCGAGCCGTTCGACCCGGCCTTCATTGACGCCATGGTCCTTCACCATCAGTCGGCGATCCAAGCCGCGCAGAGCGCGCTGACGCGCTCGTCGCGCGAGGAGATTCGGCGGCTGGCGGAGGCGATCATCGGCGCCCAATCGGGCGAGGTCGACCAGTTGCTGCAGTGGCGGGCAGACTGGTATTAGGCACCGATGGCTACAGCCGCGGGGACGGCGTGCCAGGTCAAACTGTAGCCGTGGATGATTACACCGTCATCGTGGCTGCGCTGGCGGGCGCCGCAGCCGGCGCGCTCCTGCTACGGATGGCAAACGCGCGTGACGCACGGACCGATCACGATCCGACGCCACCCCCGTCCGGGCCTCCGATGCCGACGCGGTACGCACGTCGCCCGGTCAATACCGCCGCACCGATCCTGCTCGCGGTCGGCCTTGGGCTCGTCGGCGTCGGGCTGGCGATCGGATCTGGCGACGGCGCGCTGGACGTCCGGCCGGTCGTTCCCGGAGTAGCCGTGCTGCTGGCAGCTCTGGTGTTGCTGTCGCGTCAGGGCAGACACGCCAGTCCCTCCGATGGGCAGGTGCCAAACGGCGACGTGACCGCCGCAGAACTCACGCACACCGATGAAGTATCGACCGCTGATGGCCCGAATTTGGGATCAGGCAGGAGGTCGCCGCCCCACGATCGCGAGCAGACGCCTTGAGTCGGTGGTTGGGTTCAGAGGTCCTGTGCGTTCCCGTCGCGGCGCCACATCAGTTTTCTGGCGGCGTCGGCTGCGCTCCCCCCACACCTATGAGCGTCGCCAGGTGATCGTCCATCTCGGCATAGCTCAGCCGCCCGAAGGCGCGCGACACAATCGTGCCGTCGGCGCCAATAAAGTAGTGGATGGGCGTACCGATGGCGCCGAAGGCGTCGACCGCGGTGCCTGATTCATCGAGCAGGACGGTCCAGGGCAGGTCGCGTTCCTCGACATAGCGTCGTACGACATTGGCCTCTTCGCCCACGTCGATCGCCAGGAGCACCAGGCCGTCGGCGCGGTAGGTGTCAAATGCCCGGCGCATGTCGGGCTCCTCCAACTTGCAGGCGTGACAATAGGTCGCCCAGAAGGTGACCCACACGGGACGTCCGACGTAATCGCTAGCCGGCACGGGATCGCCGTCGAGCGAGGTGAGTCCGAGCGAATCGCCGCCATGCGTGAAACCCGGGGCCAGCTGACCTTCAGCCCGACCGCGTCGAGCGGCCTCGTCCTTCAGTAGCGCCTCGCCATCCATGGTCAAGCCGTACTCGGTGGCGGCCGGCCCGAGGGGCCGGGTCACCACCCACAGCACCCCGCCGAGCACCGCGACGAGCAGGACGGTGTTGACGACGACGAAGATCTTTAGCCTGCGAGGGACGTCTGGCCGTCGCGGTGAAGAAGAAGGGGCGTTGTTCACGGCTGCCCTGTGGGGTCTGGCGAGCGGCTGTCGTCGGCCAGCAGCGGCGGCAGCTGTTCGTCCAGGACAGCGGGCGTGACCGCACCATACTGCTTGTAGCGGACCACGCCGGCGGCGTCGATGAAGAAGCTCTCTGGCACGCCGGTGACCCCGTAGTCGATCGCCAGTCGGCCGTCGGGATCTACGAGATTCGGCCAGCCGCCGTCACCGTAGCGGGCCAGGAAGCCGCGCGCGTCGGCGACCGTGTCCTGGTAGAGCACGCCGACGATGGCGAATCGCTCTCCGTACTCCTTCTGCGCCTCCATCAGCACTCGGTGCTCCGCGATGCACTCGAAGCACCAGCTCGCCCAGAAGTTGAGGATCACGGGCCGGCCGCGGTACGCGTCGAGGCGGACCGTCTCGCCGCCCATGCTGAGCGCCACCACCGGCGGCGCAGGGCGATCGATCAGGGCCGACGGGATGGCGCGCGGGTCACGGCCGAGGCCCTGGAACAGCAGCCAGGCCACCGGCAGCACGAGCAGCGGGACCAGTCCGAGTCGGGCGAGGCGCATCGCGCGAGCCTACTACAGCCCAGTAGCAAGGTCAGAGGCCCGGCGCGTCGGTCGGCGCAGTTACGGGCTGTGCAGTGGCGGCCCCAGCAGCTTGTCGAGGAGCGCGAGCATCTGGTCGGGCGGCAGCTCGCCGGGAATCTCGCGGATGACCGTGCCGCGGGCGTCGACGAAGTAGTGCCGCGGCAGGCCGAACTGCGGGCTCCAGTGGTAGAACGTGTCGAGGGTCGGGTCGAGCAGGACCGGATAGCCGATGCCGTAGCGATCCACAAACTGGCGCACGGCGGACGGCTCCTCGCCGAAGTCGACCCCCAGGATCAGCAGCCGATCGCCGTAGGCGTCAGCCAGGCGCTGCATCATCGGCATCTCGGTGCGGCATGGCGGGCACCAGGTGGCCCAGAAATTGACCCACACCAGGCGCCCACGGCCATCGTTCAGCGTCCAGCGCCGGCCGTCGAGGTCGAGGAGACCGATCGCCGGCGCCGGTCGGTCCAGGAGGCGGCTCCGGGCGGACGTATCGGTGCGGCCGACTGGCACCAGCACGAGCACCAGCAGCAGCGCGGCGACCGCCAGAATGAGCCCGCCCCACAGGAGGGATGCCCGACGGCGGCGAGCTGGCCGGGTGGTCATGCCCGTCCCGTGCCGCCGGGGCTGAATCGCCCGGCGACGTCGTCGGCCAGGCGCTTGAGTTCGGCGCCCGGGTCATCGAAGCGCTCCGCCCGGAGCGCGAGGCGCAGGCGATCGCCGGCCGCCACCGCGCTGACCCGGCGCCGGGGGAAATAGAGGGCCAGCGCCAGCGAGGCGACGAGCAGACCGCCGCCGGCGAACAGCACGGCCATGCCCGGATCGCGGCGCGACACGAAGGTGACGTAGGCGTCGAAGCGGCGCAGGGTGACCCAGGTCGGGCCCACCCGCAGCCGCTCGCCTGGCTTCAGGACGACCGACTCGAGGACCTCGGCTCCGCGGGCGGCGATGACCCGCAAGCGGTTGGCTGCGGCGTTGTCGAGGACCGCGCCGAGGGTGACACCCAGCGCGGGCAGCTCGACGAACGGGGCCCGTGCGCCGGCCGCCGCTCCGCCGAGTGCCACGAAGCCGTCGAACTGCGCGCCGCCGGCGAGGTCGTCGACGCGCAGCTCGACGGCAGGCCCGTAGGTCCAGGCGTGCACCAAGTAGCCGTCGAAGTTTCCCGGGTCGTTGACCTGCAACACCGCCATCCGAACGGCCTCGCCGTCGCGGATGAAGGTCACGTGGGTATCGAAGCGC
>JBDUAP010000213.1:0-5183 GCA_040004585.1 Sporichthyaceae bacterium | reverse complement strand
GACCACGTGTGGAAGGGCGTCCTGACCAAGAGCGGCGGGGTGACGTGGACCAACGAGTCCGCCGGCTCCCCAGACGTGCCGGCCACCGATGTCTTCCGGGTCGGTAGCAAGCTCCTGGTGGGCACCGACTTCGGAGTCATGGTGGGGACGCTCAACGCCACCGGTGACGTGTCCGGCTGGGCGCGCGTGGGCGGCAACTCCGGTACTGCCGGTGCGCTGCCGATCACCACGGTGTTCGACCTCTCGGTCGGTCCGGACGGGTTCCTGTATGCCGCGACCTTCGGTCGGGGCATCTGGCGGACACCAGTCAGCACGCTGTAACAGCAGGCAGCAACATGGAAGGCGGCTCGGTCGATCACGACCGAGCCGCCTCTCTCGTTGTTGTCCTCGCGACGGCCCACTCGGCTAGTGCTTCGGTCCGACGAACTCGTCGAGCTTCAAGACGGCCTCCCGCCGCGCGACCGAGACGGTGTTGTACTTCGGCCGGCGCCACGCAATGCCGAGGAGGTCGAGCGCCCATGTGCACAGCCCGATGATGTCGGCGGACTCGTTGCCGAAGAAGTAGCGCGGATACTCGTAGCGTTTCGGACCAGCGGCCAGCTGGCGCACGGTCCAGTTCGTGATGCGGCAGCCGTCTGAGTGGAAGAGCCCGCGCACGAACGGCCGCGGGTCAGCCTCAATGATCCCTCGCTGCCATGGTTCCAACACGATGGGTCGTTCGTGCTTACGTCCAGGGCCGTGCTGCGGGAACAGGCAAGGCCAGTGCTTTGAGTAGGCGTGGATCGAGTGACAGCCGATTGCGGCAACCCGACCAACCCTGTTGCCTGGCAATACCCTCGCGATTGCTGTCTCGCACTGGTTCTGTAGACCAGGCCAGTTGTCGTCGCAGGAAATTCGCAGTACCCATACGTCCTTGTTGGCCGCTTTGCTCAGGCAGCCGTCGCCGAGATAGAGGCCGAGCAAGTACCGGTAGGCCTCAAGGTCCTCGGGCGCGCAAGGCGCTTCGCTACATCGGCAGCAGGTGGATCGCGTGGCAGTCCTGATTGCTCGGTCCGGCGAATCTTTCCACCCGCGCAGAGTAGCCCGGTTGATGCCTGTCTGCTTACTCGTCGGATTGAGGCTTGCACCAGCGGCGATCAGTTCCAGCGTTCGACGGCGGGTCGGCACGTCGTACATGAGCCAAGCGACGCGGTCAGGTCCGACAGTGCCGTCAATGTCCCTGAGCCCGTGGATGAGTGCCCCGAGTGGGATTCGAACCCACACTGAATGGTGTTTGAGACCACGCTCTCTGCCAGTTGGAGTATCGGGGCTTGCTCAGCATTCTGCCGCACCTCGTAGCCTGATCCCGTGCACGCATCGAATGGAGGAGTGCAGCGGCGGGTGGTGATCGCCGAAGACGAGGCGCTGATCAGGCTCGACCTCAAGGAGATGCTCGAGGAAGAGGGCTTCACGGTTGTCGCCGAGGCCGCCAATGGCGAGGACGCCGTCCGCCTTAGCGAGCAACATCGTCCCGACCTGGTCGTCCTCGACGTCAAGATGCCGCGCCTGGACGGGATCTCGGCGGCCGAGCAGATAGCGGCGGCCAGGCTGGCACCGGTCGTCATGCTCACCGCGTTCTCCCAGCCCGAGCTGGTTGAGCGGGCGCAGACTGCCGGCGCGATGGCCTATGTCGTCAAGCCGTTCACCAGGGCCGACCTGCTGCCGGCCATCGCGATCGCGATAAGCAGGTACGACGAGCTCGTGGCGTTGGAGCGGGAGGTGGCTGACCTGCGCGATCGACTGGAGACCCGAAAGCTGCTGGACCGGGCCAAGGCGGTGCTGCAGAGCAGACATGGAATGGACGAGTCGCAGGCGTTCCGGTGGATCCAGCGGACCTCGATGGACGGTCGAACGACGATGCGGGCTGTTGCCGAGCACGTCGTGGCGGAAGGTGAAGCCGCGCTGCCCGACCCGTGAGCGGCCCGGTCGGCGTCACACCAGGGTGAGAACCTTGTCGGCTGCGGCCGTCAGCACGGGGTCGTGGCTGGCCGCGACCACTGCAGCGCCGCCCGCGGTGGCCGATCGCAGCGCTGCGGCCAGCAGTTCGGCATGGCTCTCGTCCAGCTGGGCGGTCGGCTCATCGACCAGCACGAGCTCGGCATGGACGGACAATGCCCGGGCGAGCGCCACCCGCTGGCGTTCACCGCCGGAGAGCAGGCGTACGTACCGGTGCCTGAGCCCGTCAAGGTCCAGAGCCGCCAGCCAGTGATCGACAAGCGCGTCATCCGGCGGCAGGCCGCGGGCATCGCGGGCTACCAGCAGCGTCTCCTCCACATCGAGGGCCTCGGCGAGGTGGACGGACTGCCCCGCGTACGCCACGAGCCCCCGCCGGAGATCCGCGAGCGCGTTGCGGTCGAGGCCGGCGAGGTCGGTGCCCACGACCTCGACCCGGCCCGAGTCGGGCCGGTCCAACCCGGCGAGCAGGCGGAGCAGCGTGCTCTTGCCTGCGCCGGAGCGCCCGTTGACAACCGTCAAAGCTTCGGCCGGAACCTCGAGGTCGATGCGGTCGAGGACCGTTCGCCCGGCCCGGTTGACCGAG
The DNA here is from genome assembly GCA_040004585.1 of Sporichthyaceae bacterium. Taxonomy (GTDB): domain Bacteria; phylum Actinomycetota; class Actinomycetes; order JACCUZ01; family JACCUZ01; genus JBDUAP01. Next base: position 2,605 of record JBDUAP010000213.1, on the reverse strand, counting down.
ACCTGGTCCGCCCTCGCCACGGGCCCGCTCCGTGGCACGAGCCTCTGGGCAGGCGCGGAACCGGGCTGCGCCCCAGTGCCAGGCGGGGACTCCCCGACCGTACGCCGGTGGCCGGTGCCCACCAACCGGATCGCCTCCTCGTGCAGTGATGCGACAACGCCCGAGAGTCCTCCGGTCGAGCTGCGCAGCACCTCGGGCAGCCGGACCCAGCCGCGGTCGTCGACGACCAGAGTCTCGTCGGCGTGGCCCGGTTCCCACTGTTCGCTGACCCGACCGTCGCGGATGCGCACGACCCGGTCGGCCACGCGGGACGCGCCGTCGTCGTGGCTGACCAGCAACAGGGCGGCACCGATCGACGTGGCGGCCTCGGAAAGCAGATCGTAGACCTCATCAGCGGTTGCTCTGTCCAGCGCACCGGTCGGCTCGTCCGCGAGCAGCAGCGATGGACCGTGGGCAATGGCGGCGGCTACGCCGACTCGCTGCGCTTCACCGCCGGAGAGCGAGTCGGGGTGGCGCGAAGGGAAGCCCGCCAGGCCAAGCTTGTCCAGCACCGCGTCCGCCCGCGCCCGTGCCTCCCGACGGCGAAGACCACCCAGACGCAGCTGCAGCGCGACGTTGTCCAGGACCGAGATCTCGGGGCGCAGCACCCGGGCCGCGTGCTGCTCGACGTATCCGATGCGTCGGAGCCGGAGCCCCGCGCCGGATGCCGCCCCGGTTGCATTGGCCAGTTTCGTGTCCTCGCCCCAGGCCCGGACGGAATGCCCGCCGATGTGTACCAGGCCTGCGCTCGGTGGCTGCTCCCCGAGCAGGACTCTCAACAAGGTCGTCTTTCCTGACCCGTTGGGACCTTGGACCACAACCCGCTCGCCGGCCTCCACCACGAGACTCAGCCCCCGAAGGGCGGCGACGTCGCCAGTGGCACCGCGGTACAGGCAGAACAGATCCTTGACCTCGAGCGCAGGGGTCATCGCAGGTCCAGGGCCGGAGGCACCGGCAGCGGGTCGCGTAGCGAGGCCGCCGCGACACCGGCAGCACCGGCGAGGCCCAATCCGAGCAATGCCATCAACGCCGCCGCGACCAGACCAGGCGAAGCGGCCATGACCAACGGGGGGTCAGGAGTCGTCCCGCCCGCCGTGACGGCAACCAGAGTCGTCGTGGCGCGGGACAGGATTACTCCCGTCGCGACACCGATGGGAACCCCCACGGCCAGGACGGCGCCGGCCCGGAGGAACAGCTCGAGCCGCAACCGGCCGGGGCGCGTGCCCTCGGCCTCCCGGGCGAAAAGTTCGCCCGCCGACTCCCGACGTTCGGCGAGGACCATGAGGATCACGCTCAGCGCACCCACGACGAGACCGACCAAGCCGGTGATGAGCAACAGTCTTGATGAGGTGAGCGCGACCGGGTCGGTCCGCAGGGATCGCTCCTTCTCCAGCCGCGAGGCGAGTGTCAGCCGGTCGAACGGGGGTTTGCGCAGGACCGTGCTTACCGTCCGCGTCGGTCTGCCGTCAGGGGCCCACACCCACATCTCCGTCGCCGTGCCGGCTCCGGGGGTCGTCTCGTCCATCGCCGCGGCCAGGGCAGCGCGGTCGAGCACCGCGAAACGACCCCGGATGGTGGGAAAGCGGTCTCCTGCCGCGACCACACGCACTGTCAGGCGCTTGTCGCCGCCAAGCCCCAAGGAGAGAAGTCCGCCGCGAGCCCTGGCAGCCGTGCTTCGGTCGACGTACGCCGGGACGGGGCCGGTCAGCGGATGCTGCGGCTGCACGGTCGTGGTGTCCCCGGCTATTCGATAGTCGACCGCCAGTCCGGCGTCACCGGCCGTCCCACGCGATGCTCTGGACACCACCCAGTCGCTCAGGTCGGTGGCAAGGACCCGGCTGTCGGCCGTCGGCGGGCCGAGGACGATCCGCCCGGTCCTCGCCGGAAGGGCAACCCCGCCCTCCCCGATCGCGTGCTGGCGAAGCGAGGCGGTCTGCATGTCTTCTCGCAGGATCAGCCCGTCCAGGGACCGGCCAGCCCCAACGGGCAAGCCGCCCACCAGGGTGTCGCCCCGACGAGTCAGGGTGATCGGCAGGCTGCGCCCGGCCGTGTCCCGCACGAGGGCGATGACGTCGAGCCGGAACGTCGAACCCGTGGCGGGGACCACCAGAGTCCTGGCGCCGTCGGGGATCGCCGGCCCGCGGGCTGGTGCAGAGGTCGCCAGCCTGCTCTTGAGCTGCTCGGGCCCGACATCGGCGTAGTCCGATCGCCAGTGCGCCACGCGTGGCAGGGCTGACGGCGCGAGGCCCAGCAACGCGACCGGAGCGGAGTCGGCGGCGGTCACCTCGACCGTGCCGACGGCCCGCAGGACGGGGTACGCCGTGGCTGTTGATCCCGCTGCGGCCAACGGCTCCGACGCGAACACATCCGCGGGGCGGGTCAGAGAGATCCCCGTGGTCAGGCGGGCCACCATCGGCACCGAGAAGGCGGCCTGGTCGGCGGCACCGCGATCGAGCGTGGTGCGGTAGCCGAGAGCGAAGATCACGGACGCCGAGGCGGCGGCGAGCACGGCCACGGTCGCGGCGGCCCGCGGCGGGCGCCGTCCTGCACCCGCCAGGGCAAGCCG
>JBDUAP010000212.1:0-5206 GCA_040004585.1 Sporichthyaceae bacterium | reverse complement strand
TACCGGGACTGCGTGAGACCGTCGACGCCAGTGACGCGATGCGCCAGCCTTGCCGGCACCTTAATGGCTCCCCTCGGTTCGGTGCGATCCGGTTCGACGAACATAGTCACTACCGGGCGAATTCGACCTCCGCGGGGAGTGCCGATGAGCGCGCTGAGGACGGCCAGCAGGACTCACCCACCGACAAGGTGCTCACCGGGAGCCGCCTCCGGGCGGGCACCGAGAATGGCTGCACCTAGGGCTGCGGTCAGGTGGGCTTCGCGGTCGGCGCGGGCGTGGAGGTAGACCATCGCGGCCGCTGGGGCGAAGTGCCGTTGTAGGGCGGGTCGACAAAGTGGCCGCTAGCGCGCTGGGTTTCGACCCAGAGGTCACGCGCACAGGCCCAGCGGGTGGATAGGTGCGGCGTCCACTCGCGTCCACCGTCATGCGCCGGCGTCGCGACATCCGACTCGTTGATTGCCAAGAGGGCCGGCCGGCCGCGAGCTTGCGGTCATTCTGCGGTCACAACACGCAAGAGGCATGACCACCAAGATCGATGATCATGCCTCTGTCAGAGGACATATTCGAGGTCTGTGCCGGACACCGCTGGTCACCCCTGATCTGGCCGGACTGTGGTCCGAATGTGGTCCGCCGGGTTCGCCGGCTGGGTAGCCTTCGCGATATGACAACCCGATGGTTGAGTTTTCTTGGGACAGCGAGCCAGGCTTAAGCTTGAGCGGATGCCCCGACGAAGACGCATGGGCTGGTGACCCCGCCTAGAGATCATCGGTCTCGTCTAGCAGAGTTCCGGTCAGCGGCATACGGGGGCGGCGGTCAAGGTCGGACGCGGGCCATGCGACGCCGCCGCCCGCGAGGTCGTGCAGCGCGGTTAACGCGAAAGCCTCGGACTTTTTCGCTTCTGGATGCCAGAAATGTCCACCGCGTGATGCCAAAACGGTGCAAGATCTGATCGGGTGTGAGCCGCGGGCAGAAGCGCGGTCTCGTACCTCTAGGAGTTTCGATGAGGCTGTCCCTCCCCCGCATCACCGTCGCCGTCATGGCGGTCGCCGCGGCCACGTTCGCCCTTCCTACGACCAGCCCGGCCGCCGGCGCTCCAGCGGCAGCCGCCCCGGCCAGCAAGGGACTGCTGTACTCCTCCGACGGCATGCGCCCTGACCTGATGGAGCGCTACGCGGCAGCGGGGCAGATGCCGACCTATGCCGCCATGATGGCCAGCGGCACCCGGGGCGCGAACGGCATGACGCAGGGCTTCCCGCCGAACACCGGTGTCGGGTGGAACACCATGGCGACCGGCACCTGGCCGGGAGAGCACGGCTCGACGAACAACACCTACCACCGGGTCGGGGAGGGCAGCTTCAACAACCGCACGCCGTTCTCGACGCCCGGCACGTTGCAGGCCGACACGATCGCAGCCTCCGCGGAGCGGGCCGGCAAGAACGTCGCCCAAATCGAGTGGGTCGGCGGGACCCAGGCCGGCATCGCCGGCCCGACCGTGGACTTCGTGAACTTCTTCTCGACCCGCGGCGTGCTCACCACGCCCGCCATACCCAGCGAGCAGGCGGGCGCGGCCGCCTTCGGGGTCTCCTACCAGGTCGCGGCGTTCGCCCCGGCCAGCGGCTGGACCAACGTGCCGGCCGGCGACCCCGCCGCCCCGCCGGTGCAGACCACGCTCACCGTCGCCACATCCTTCTCCAGCCAGAACCCGACCCGCGTCTACGACGCCTACGTCTACGACTCGGTCGTGGGCGGTCCGGCCGCCTATGACCGGCTGATCCTGGTGCGCAGTGCGGCAGCCAAGGACGCCAGCCAGCAGCCCGCCGTTCTCGGCGTCGGCGACTGGCAGGGCATCAAGCTCGCCGGCACCGACGGGCTGATCGGCTCGCGGGCCGGGCAGAGCGCCGGCTTCTACGTCAAGCTGATCTCGCTGGCCGGTGACCTGTCCGCCATGAAGCTGTACTTCACCTCCGTCCAGCGCGCCATCGCCACCTGCGCCACCACCGCGTGCAACGCCCTGCCCGGGGGCGGGGCCGGAGAGAACCGCCTCGAGAAGTACATCGCCGACAACCTTCCGGTCCCCACCTCGGCGGACTTCGCCCCGCTCGAGGCGCGGATCATCGACGAGGAGACCTACGTCGAGCAGGGCCGGGACCGCGAGAAGGAGTACGGCGACGCGGTCATGCAGTACGTACTGGGCACGTTGCAGCCCGACACCGACCTCGCGCTGGTCGGCTACCCGGTCACCGACGAGTTCTCGCACCAGTTCATGGGCCTGGTCACCCCCACCGACATGGATGGCGCGGCCAACCCCTACTACGACGACGTCAATGGCGACGGCGTGAAGGACGGCCGCATCGCCGTGCGGGAGGGCTACATCCGCAGCGCCTACCACGAGGCCGACGCCAAGCTCGGGATTGCGCGGTTGCTCCTGGGCGGCAACCCGACCACGATCGCCGCCTCCGACCACGGGTTCGCACCGCAATGGCGGGCCATCAACGCCGGCAAGGTGCTCGCCGATGCCGGCCTGCAGGGCACCGAGCAGACCAGCAACTGCCGGGCCGGCGGCGGGGTCACCAAGGCCAAGGCCTGCTGGGCGGGGGGCACGGCGCAGATCTACGTGAACCTGGCCGGCCGGGACCCCGGCGGCACCGTGGCAGCGGCAGACTACGAGGCCGTCCGCAACACGATCGTGACCGCGTTCCAGAACCTGTCCGACCAGGCCAGCCCCAATAAGCAGGTCGTGCTCAAGATCCTCAAGAAGGAGGAGTTGCGCAACGTCGACGGCTCCGACTCGCTGCATCCGAGCCGTTCCGGCGATGTGGTCGTCGTGTCGCGTCCCCCGTACCAGTTCGACGCTGCAACGCCGGGGCAAGCGATCGCGTTCAGCCAGTTCTTCGGCCAGCACGGTTATCTGCCCGACCTCGTCGATCTCCCGCACAACGTGAACATGCACGCGACCTTCGTGGCCGCGGGCCCCGGCGTCGATCACGTCGCCCCCCTGACCGGCGTGCGAGCCATCGACCTGGCCCCGACGCTGGCCTACCTGCTGGGCGTCCCCGGCCCGCAGAACGCGCGCGGAGGCATCCTCTATGGCTTGCTGCCCGACCGGGCCTCGCTCAAAGAGGTGACGATCCTGCAGATCAGCGACTACCACGGCCAGCTCATCCCGTTGTCCGAAGCCGCGGACAACGTCAGTGGCACCGGAGCGAGCAACCCGACCTTCGCCATCGGCGGGTCGGCCTTCCTCAAGCCGTGGTTCGACTCCTACCGCACCGGGGCGACCGGCGGTTCGATCACCGTGACCGGCGGCGACTCGGTCGGGGCATCCCCGCCGATCTCCAGCTTCTTCGGCGATAAGCCCACGATCGACATGATGAACCGGATGGGCTTCACCTTCGACGGCCTGGGCAACCACAACTTCGACCGGGGTGAGCAGTACCTGCGCAACGATCTGATCCCGCTGGCCCAGTTCACGTATCTCTCGGCGAACATCGTCGACCCCGCGACGTCCGACCCGCCGCCCGAGTGGTCGAAGTCGGCGGTCGTGACGGTTGGTGGCGTCAAGCTCGGCGTCATCGGGTTCTCCAACCCCGACATCCCCGAGCTGACCAAGCCTGGCTCAATGGGCCCGTTCGTCATCACCGACCCGCTCGCCGCGGTCAACAAGCGGGCGGCTCAGTTGCGCAAGCAGTCCGGCGTGCTGGCAGTGGTCGCGCTGGGGCACCTGGGCGCCACCGGCGGCACGGTCAACAGCCCGACCGGCCCGGCGGTCGCCCTGGCCGACGGCTCCGTCGGGGTCGACGCGGTCCTCGCCGACCACACCGACCTGCAGGTGGCGAGCACCCGACCCAACGGCGTACTGCTGGCCGAGAACCGGAGCAAGGGCGTGCGTTTCACCCGGGTCCGGCTGGTCGTGAACACCTCAACCAAGCAGGTCGTCTACAAGACCGCCGACTTCCACAAGCCGTGGAACATCGGAGTCACTGCCGACCCGGGCATCCAGGCGCGGATCAACGACCTCAATGCGCAACTCGGCCCAGTGCTCAACACGGTCGTGGGCAACTCGACGCGGTTCGTGCCGCGCACGGACGCCTGCGGCAACACCGCCGGGCGGACCTGCGAGTCGCTGGTCGGCAACACCGTGGCCGATGCCCTGCGGACCACCTATGCCACCGACTTCGCCATCACCAACTCCGGCGGCCTGCGCGCCGACCTGACCTGTCCGACGACTGACAACCCGAACGACTTCTGCCCGGCCTACACCCCGCCGCCCTACCCGATCACCCGTGGGCAGGTGCTCACCGTCCTGCCGTTCGGCAACGTGGTCACCACCGTGCAGATCACCGGCGCCGAGTTGAAGGCGATGCTGGAGAACGGCGTGTCCTCGATGCCGGCGATCAACGGCCGCTTCCCGCAGGTATCCGGGCTGTGCTTCACCTACAACATCTCGGCACCCGTCGGCAGCCGGGTGACCGGCGCGGTCCGGCAGGCGGCGGACGGCAGTTGCACCGGCCCACCGGTCGACCTGACCGCTGCCGCGTCGTACCGGATCGCGGAGAACGATTTCATGACGGCCGGGGGGGACGGCTACCCGGTCTTCACCGGCCGGGCGACCACCCGGGACTACATGGACCAGGTCACCGCCGACTACATCGCGGGCGCCACGCCGATCAGCCCGGCGATCCAGGGCCGGGTCACGTGCATCACGAGCGGCGCGTCAGCCTGCCCGGTGGTGGTGCCGTAGTCCTGATGCTCGCTGGAAGGTGCGTGGCAGTCCCCGGGTGATCGAGGCCGGCGACTACGACGACGAGGACCAGGCGGGCATCACCTACGGGCCGACGAGATGACACACGCGCCGTCAACGAAAGCAGCGTTTCGGTTGCTGCGCAAGGACGAGCCATCTCGTCGCGTCCACAGTGGACTCACGAGATACCTTGACGATTGACGTAGGCCTCAACATCGGCTCGTCTTACTCGGGCTAGAGAGCCGACGCGAATCGTGGGCAACGCGCGGCTGTACCTCAACCGGCGAGCGGTCGTGCGGGAGCAGCCGAGTAGCTCGGCAACGTCTCGGTCGCTCAAAAGCGGTTCGTTTAGGCGCGTGATCTTGCTAGCCACGGTGGGTCTCCTCCCAGAAGCACGGAGGGTTGCCTGTGGGGCCCAAGAATGTCGGCCGCACGCGGACGGCGGTCAGGCCGCGCGCTGATATT
>JBDUAP010000211.1:0-5220 GCA_040004585.1 Sporichthyaceae bacterium | reverse complement strand
GTTCTCCACCGCCGCGAGGAACCGCTCACCGTGGTCGGCCCAGGTAAGCATCGGCGGGGTCAGCCGGCTCGCGCTGTCGGGGTCGGGCAGCTCCCAGCGCCGTACGCCGTAGGAGTGCACGAAGTAGAACCTCTCGTGCTCCACGCCCTTGAACAGCGCCGACCCGTCCGGGACGTCGACCGTGCTCCACCCCATGTGTGGCAGCACGGGCGCGTCCAGCCGCTCGACCACCCCCGGCCACTCGCCGCAGCCCTCGGTCCGGACGCCGTGCTCGAGGCCGGTCTCGAACAGCACCTGCATGCCGACGCAGATGCCGAGGACGGGCCGGCCGCCGGCGAGCCGGCGCCCGATCAGCCGTGGACCCGAAACCGACCGCAGCCCGTCCATGCACGCCGCGAACGCGCCGACGCCCGGCACGACCAGACCGTCGGCCTCCATCGCCGTGTCGAAATCGCTCGTCACGATGACGTCGGCTCCAGCCCGAGCGAGCGCCCGTTGCGCCGACCGCAGGTTGCCCGAGCCGTAGTCCAGGACGACGACGCTGGCTCGGGGCACTACAAGGTGCCCTTCGTGGACGGCACGCCGTCGACGCGCGGGTCGAGGGATACCGCGATGCGCAGGGCGCGGGCCACTGCCTTGAACTGCGCCTCGACGACGTGGTGCGCGTTGCGGCCGGCCAGCACCCGCACGTGCAGGCAGACCGAGGCGCTCGCTGTCATCGACTCCCAGATGTGCCGGGTCAGGGTGGTGTCGTAGCTGCCGATGAGCTCGACGACCTCGGGCTCGACGTGCACGAGGTAAGGCCGCCCGGAGAGGTCCACCGCCGCTTGCACGAGCGTCTCGTCCAGCGGCACCAGCGCATCGCCGAACCGGCGGATGCCCGCCTTGTCACCGAGCGCCTCGCGCAGCGCCTGGCCCAGGGCGATCGAGGTGTCCTCCACCGTGTGGTGCGCGTCGACGTCGAGGTCGCCGCGGGTACGCACGGTCAGGTCGAAGCCGCCGTGCCGACCGAGCTGGGCGAGCATGTGGTCGAAGAAGGGCACGCCTGTGGCGATCTCGGTCTGCCCCGACCCGTCGAGGTTGAGCTCGACGAGGACGTCGGACTCCTTCGTCGTGCGCTTGACCGTCGCTGTCCTGCTCGTCGTTGCCGTCACCGGGTCATCCTCTCGTGTCACGGCACGCCCTGCAGACCCTGGGCAAGCGCCTCCAGGAAGGCGGTCGTCTCGGCCTCGGTCCCGGCAGTGACCCGCAGCCACCCGGGGATGCCCACGTCGCGCACGAGCACCCCGCGGTCGAGCAGGCTCTGCCAGGTCGCGGCCTGGTTGCCGAACTCGCCGAACAGAACGAAGTTGGCGTCGGAGTCGACCACGTCCAGACCCAGGCCCCGGATCTCGGTCACCAGGCGATCGCGCTGCACCTTCACGTCCTCGACCGTGGCCAGCACCTGGTCGGCGTGCGCGAGCGCGGCGCTGGCCGCGGCCTGCGACAGAGCCGAGAGGTGGTAGGGCAGCCGCACCAGCTGCAGCGCCTGCACCACGCTGGGCGCCGCCGCGAGGTAGCCGAGCCGGCCACCAGCGAAAGCGAACGCCTTCGACATCGTGCGAGTGACGACCAACCTTTCCCTGGCGGGCAGCAACGTGACAGCTGACGGGCGGGTGGAGAACTCGGCGTACGCCTCGTCGACGACGACGATCCCGGAGGCGGCCGCATAGACCGCCTCGACGACGTCGAGCTCGATGGCCGTGCCGGTCGGGTTGTTCGGCGAGCACAGGAACACCACATCCGGTGCGTGCTCGCGCACGACCAGCGCAGCCGCCTCTGGCTCGAGCCGGAAGCCGGGCAGCCGCGGCATGGACAGGTAGCCGGTGCCGGTGCTCAGGCAGATCAGGCTGTGCATGGAGTACGTCGGGTCGAAGCCGAGTGCCTGCCGTCCTGGGCCCCCGAACGCCTGCAACAGCTGCTGGAGGATCTCGTTGCTTCCGTTGGCGGCCCAGACCTGCTCCACACCCAACTGCTCACCCGTCGCTTGGGACAGGTAGGCGGCGAGCTCGGCGCGCAGGGCGACGGCGTCGCGGTCTGGGTAGCGGTTCATCGACCTGGCGGCCTCGCCGACCCGGGTCGCCAGGTCGGCGACCAGCTCGGCCGGTGGCGGGTGGGGGTTCTCGTTGGTGTTCAGCCGCACCGCGACATCGAGCTGTGGCGCCCCATAGGGGGTGCGCCCCCGGAACTCCCCTCGCAGCAGCTTCTCGATCTCGCTCATGGCAGGGCTCTCAACGGTCCGGCGCCCTCATCGGGGCACGCGGACGCGAACGGCGGCAACATGCGCGGGCAGGTCCTCGGCGCCCCCTAGGGCGTCGATGTGCGCTGCCGCACCGGCCAGCGCGGCCTCGTCGTACTGCACGACGTGCACACCGTGCAGGAACGACTGGACTGAGAGGCCGCCCGTGTGCCGGGCGGTTCCCCCGGTGGGCAGGACGTGGTTGGAGCCGGCCAGATAGTCGCCGAGAGACACCGGTGAGTAGGCGCCGACGAAGATGGCGCCAGCACCGGTCACCCGGTCCGCCCACGCGCGCGCATCGCTGGTCAGCACCTCGAGGTGCTCGGCCGCCCAGGCGTCGACAACCGTGAGCCCTTGCTCGAGGTCGTCGACCAGGACGTGTGCCGACTGGTTGCGCAGCGCGGCCTCGACCCGCTGCCGGTGCTTGGTCGCCGCCACCTGCGGAGCAAGCTCGCGGTCGACGGCGTCGAGCAACTCGGCGCTGGGGGTAACGAGCAGGCACGAGGCGTTGGGGTCGTGCTCGGCCTGCGCGATCAGGTCCGCGGCGACATGGCGGGGGTCGGCGGTGTCGTCGGCGAGGATGGCGATCTCGGTGGGGCCGGCCTCCGCGTCGATGCCGACCACACCTCGCAGCAGCCGCTTCGCGGCGGCGACGTAGACGTTGCCGGGACCGGTGACCAGGTCGACCCGCTCGCAGTCGGCGGTGCCGTAGGCGAACATGGCCACCGCCTGGGCGCCACCGACGGCATGCACCTCGTCGATCCCGAGCAGCGCGCAGGCGGCGAGCACCGAGGGGTGCGGCAGCCCGTCGTACTCGGCCTGCGGTGGGCTCGCGACCGCCAGCGACCGTACGCCGGCGACCTGGGCGGGCACGACGTTCATCACGACGCTGGACGGATAGGCGAGCAGGCCGCCCGGCACGTAGAGCCCCACCCGGCGGACCGGCAGCCACCGCTCGGTGACGGTGCCCCCCGGGACGACCTGCACCGTGGTGTCGTCGGGGCGCTGCGCCTCGTGCACCAGCCGGGCCCGCCGGATCGCCTCCTCCAGGGCGGCGCGCACCGCGGGGTCGAGGTCGGCCAGGGCCCGGTCGAGCGCCTCGGCCGGGACCGGCGTGGCGCTGACGTCGACTCCGTCCAACCGTCTCGTTGCTTCGCGGACAGCGCTCGCGCCACCAAACCGCACGTCCTCGCAGATCGGCCGCACAACGTCGACAGCGGTCGCCACGTCGAGGGCGGCGCGTGGCAGCACGTCACGGTAGGTTGCGGCCTCCCCCTGATTGCCGCGCAGGTCCACTCGCGAGATCACCGGCCGAGTCTAGGCAAGCAGGCGGCCTAGGTAGGCGGGATGACCGAGGGACGGGAGCGGAGCTCTTCCGGCACGCCCGCCACCGCTGCACTCGTCCGTGGCGGGTTGGGGTCGAGCCCGGCCGCGAGCGCGAAGTAGGTGATCAGGGCCGTGAGTGGCCAGGCGAACAGCACGCCGACCGCGGAGAGCCGCAACGGCCCACTGAAGGTCTCACCGTCCGACATCCCGGCAGCCCCGGCTCGGATCGAGTCGGGGCCGAGCAGCACCCCGACCCGCCACGCGAACACCGAGGCCAGCAAGCCGCCGAGGGTCAGTCCGACAAGGGCGCTGATCCGGGCGCTCCGGACCCGCACGAAGACCGAGATCGCGGACAGGATGCCGGCCACTCCTGCACAGACGGCGAACCAACCGTCCGCGGCGACCGCGGTCTCATCTTCGATGGCCCCGGACGAGATCGCGCGACGACCGACGACCTGGAACTGCGGGATCGGTGTCACCAGCTCCCAGACCAGGCCGGTCAGGATGCCGCCGAGCACGCAGGCGAGCAGCACCAGTCCCACCATCCGCGCGTTGGGCCGCGAGCGTTCCTCGGCTGGTCCTGCGACCGGGGTCACCTGGACGGCGATATCGGGCCTCCTGACGGGCGCGCGTGCTCCTGCTTGTCCGGTCGCCCATCCTGTCACCGGTCAGCGTGCTGCGCCGCAGCCGCCGCGCGCCGCAAGCCTCAGTCGGTGACGAGGCGCAGCCGGAAGCTCGTGGCGCCGTTGTCCGCGACCTTGGCGGTGACACCTAGACCAGCGATCGGGGCGATGTTCTTGTTTCCGCCGTCCTGCCCCATGAAGCCGTCCATGAGACCGCGGATGTCGACCCAGACAGCGACGGTCGCGCCATCGACGTCCGGCAGGGCCTTGCGCACCGCGTCCCGGTCGCCGAGCCCCCCGTCCTTGGACAGCAGAGCGGCCTGCTCCTTGCTGGTGGCCATGACCACGTCGTCATCGGTCAGCCGCCGCACGAGGTCGAAGTCCTGACCGGCGGCGTTCGTCGCCTTGTTGATCTTGTCGATCACGGCGACGGCGTGCGGACCGTCCGTGGTCACCCGCGCGCCCACCTCTATCTGCGTCTTGCTGGAGTGGTCATCCCTCATCGCACCGACGAAGTTGCTGCCGAGCAGTACGGCGAGGTCCTCGGGAAGCTTGACCCCCAGCTCGCGCTCGGCGTCGGCGACCATGCCGTCGAATCCGCCCACGGGACCACCGGAGGAGGCCTTGTCGTCGAACGTCGCGCGCAGCGAGTCGAAGAACCCCGCCACCATCTTGTCGCCGCCCGCCAGACCGAAGGCCACCACGCTGTCCTTGGGCAACTCGTTGAACCCCCGCAGCGGCTTGTCAGGCGCCTTCACCGAGCTGGATCCCGTCGATGCCCCGCGCACCTCGAGCGCATCGGGGCCATCGAAGCGCAGGACGTACGACGTCCGTCCGCTCTTGCCCACCGCTCCCCCGCTGAGCCCGCCGACGCCAAGAAGTCCGAAGCCGGCGAGACCGGTCACGCCCGCCAGCGAGCTCATCGCGTTCATGTTCACCCACGCGGCGGCGACACCGTCACCGAGACCGGCGAGGTCGGCGCTGAGATTGGCA
>JBDUAP010000210.1:0-5225 GCA_040004585.1 Sporichthyaceae bacterium | reverse complement strand
GCACGAGAGAACGATGAGCCTGTGACGGCGACAGAGGACCTTCGCGCCGTCGTCGCCGAGCTGCACGCGCGGCTGGACTCCTGGCAGGCGGTCGTCGAGGGAGTCGCGGCCGAATCCGACGAGGACCCGACGGAGGCGTTGGCGGATCCGCGTCTCGAGGCTGCGCAGGATGCCTTCTACGAGACGCTCAGCAGCTTCGAGGCGGCGACCCTGCCGGTGCTCGGCATGATCGTGCTCGACGACGCAGCCGTTGACGATGCGGGCGAGATCCTCGAGGACGACTTCTTCGTCCACTACGTCGTGGCGGTCAACGAGGGCGACTCCCCCGACCGGCTCGGTGAGGCGTTCGTGACGGTGAACAACGCCAACCTCAAGGTCTCCGACCAGCTGATGTCCCAGGGCTTCCTGGTCCGCAGCTTCACCGCGTCGCGCGGTGAGCTTGAGTTCGACGACATCGACGAGGACGAGTGAGCGACGAGCAGCCGCTGCTGCGCGTCGTGCGCGTCGTGCGCGGCGAGCCGACCGCCGACGAGCTCGCGGCGCTGGTCGCCGTCGTGACCGCTCGGTCGAGCGCGCCGCCTAAGACCACCCCGCGCAGTGCCTGGACCGACCGCGCTCGACTGGTGCGCAGCCGTCCCTCCCCCGGCCCGGGTGCCTGGCGGGCCAGCGGCTGGCGCGCCTAGCCCTTCACGTAGGAAAGCTTCTCCGCGATCCGTCCGTCGCGGACCCTGATGACATCCACGCCGCGCACGTGACCCGGCGACCCGTCATCGTTCGTCCAGGCGAAGACCCAGCGCGCAGACGCGCGGTCGCCGCAGACGAAGGACTCCTCGAAGGTGAACGAGGCGTCGCGGGTGCCGGCGAACATGCCCTCCCACTCGGCGCGAATGGCGTCGCGGCCCTCGGCCCGGCGCCCGTCCGGAGCAGGCCCGGTCGACTCGAACACGGCGTCGTCGGCCATCAGCGCCATGATCGCGTCCAGGTCCCATGCCTCCCACGCCGCACCGAACCGGCGTACGACGTCGTGCGCAGGCGTCCAGGACGGGTCACGACCGAAGGCCAGGAGCAGGTTGTTCTGCGGTGTCGTCCCCGCGACGGCCGGTCGGTCGGCGACCGCACCAGCCTGGCGGTAGAGGTCTTCGCGGTCGGTGAACCAACCCGCCACGGCCGCCACCAGGTCGTCATCGAGGCGGGTGTCACCGCCCGTCGCGACGGCGAGGTCCCAGCCGTGGACGACGTGGTCGGCGACGAGCTGCCACGCGTACTCGGTCGCCGGCGTGTCGCCGAAGGACAGGTGCACCGTGCGGTCGCCCGCTCCCGGCTCACCGAAGGCGGCGACCGCCACCTTGCCGGCCTGCTCGGCCGCCTGGACCGGCATCTCGCCGAGGAGATCTCCATCGAGGCTTTGGCCGACGTCGGCAATGGTCTGCCCGGCCATCAGCGGTGACGTCCATCGGTCCTCGCCGACGACATGGTTGACCAGATCGCGGACGTCCCACGGCGCGGAGGGAGTCGGCCGCTCCCAGCCGTCTTCGGGGACAGCACGGACACGGTCCAGGAACAGCTCGACCGAGCGGGCATGGAGGCGCAGCACATCGGTTTCAGAGGTCATGCCGCGATCGTGCGCCTGGCGGGACGGCCCGTCCAGCCCTGCATCGTTAACCTGTCCGCCCGTGACCCCCGTGCCCCGGTTCGTCCTGGCATCGGCCTCGCCCGCCCGACTCCGAACGCTGCGCGCGGCGGGTGTCCGGGCAGAGGTCGCGGTGAGCGGCGTGGACGAGTCGCAGGCCAGCGGTACGCCGGCTGAGGTCGCGCTGAGCCTCGCGGTGCACAAGGCCGAAGCGGTCGCGGTCAGCTGGCCGGACGCTCTCGTGCTGGGCTGCGACTCGATCCTCGAGCTGGACGGGGAGGCGCACGGAAAGCCCCGGGACGCCGACGAGGCGATCGCCCGCTGGCAACGGATGCGCGGCCGCAGCGGCGTGCTCCACACCGGGCACTGCCTGATCGACACTGGGTCGCGACGGCAGACCGCAGCCCTTGCGTCGACGGTTGTGCACTTCGGCGACCTGACCGATGAGGAGATCACGGCGTACGTCGGGACGGGTGAACCGCTCCGGGTGGCCGGCGCTTTCACGGTGGACGGGCTGGGTGGGGCGTTCGTCGAGGCCATCGCGGGCGACTACCACAACGTGGTGGGGCTGTCGTTGCCCCTGCTGCGCAGGCTGATGGATGAGCTGGATTACCGCTTCATTGACCTGTGGCAGGCAGCCACACAGGATCGCGGCCACTGAATCCAAGAGCCCGGTCGAGGAGCGGTACATCGGCGGGGACCTCCACGACCGGCCGAACAATCCCTCGCGGCCCAAGCTGTCTTCCACGTCTCCTCACGAGCGCTTGTCCTCCTGCTCGGTGCTGACCGTTGCGCCGCCGGGAACTCATCGGAGATTGGCCCCGGCGGTTGTCGGACCCGCGAACCGCTGACAGGATCGACCAGTGACACAGACCCAGAGAGCCCCCGCCGCGACCGAGCATCAGCTCGAGGAGCACCGCCGCGAGCTGACCGGCTACTGCTACCGGATGCTCGGCTCGGCTTTCGACGCCGAGGACGCCGTGCAGGACACCATGGTGCGCGCCTGGCGAGCCATCGACCGCTTCGACGGCCGGTCCTCGCTGCGGTCCTGGCTCTACCGGATCGCCACCAACGTGTGCTTCGACATGCTCGGCAGCAAGAAGCGCCGAGCATTTCCGGTCGACATGTCCCCCAGCGCGTCACCGCCGGTGCACACGTCACTCGGTCCGCAGCTCACGGAGGGCTCCTGGGTGGAGCCGATCGACGACGGCCGGGTTGCCCCGGAGACAACCGACCCGGCCGAGATCGCTGAGTCACGTGAGTCGATCCGGCTGGCGTTCGTGGCCGCGCTGCAGCACCTGCCGGCCAAGCAGCGCGCCGTGCTGATCCTGCGTGACGTGCTGCGCTGGAAGGCCGACGAGGTGGCTCAGCTCCTCGATGCGAGCGTCGCGTCGGTCAACAGCGCGCTGCAGCGGGCGCGGGCCACCCTGGCCGGCAACGACGTCACCGAGGGCCGGCCGGCCGACCCGATCGATGACGAGCAGCGGGCGCTGCTCGAGCGCTACGTGAAGGCATTCGAGGCCTACGACATCGAGGCGCTCGTGGCGTTGCTTCACGAGGACGCGGTCCAGTCGATGCCGCCCTACGCGATGTGGCTGAGCGGCGCGGAGGACATAGGCACCTGGATGCTCGGCGTGGGCAGCGGATGTCGTGGGTCGCGCCTGATCCCGCTCGAGGTGAACGGCTCCCTGGGCTTCGCGCAGTACCGGCCCGGCGGGCCCGGTGGGCGGCACGAGCCGTGGGGCATCCACGTGCTGCGGATCTCAGACCGGCGGGTCGCCGAGATCACGACGTTCCTCGACGCCAAGCTCTTCGCATTCTTCGGGCTGCCCGCCACGCTCTAGGGCCGCATCGGGAGATCGCATCAGGACGTCATCGAGGCCGGCCAGCAACAGCAGCTCCAACAGCTGCGGGCTCACCCGGCGCAACCACAGGCGGCAGCCGCCCTGGCGAGCGGTCAGGGCCAGCCGCGACACCAGGTCGACGGTCGCCAGGTCCGCGACGAGGCCGCCGGCGTCACAGGTCAGCACGCCGGCGTACGTGCTCACGCCGCCGTCACCTACGTCCGCCCCCGCGCCTGCCTCCACCACCTTCAGACCAGCGCCGCGCCCGGAAGTCATCGCCGGGACCGATGACTTCCACGGCCGGGCCAGGTCTGCCCCAGTGAACAGTCGCGCCCGACATCAGAAGGAGCTGGCGAGATGTTGAAGGACAGCAAAGCGTTCAGCGGGTTCTCGGTGGATGACATACCGAAGGCCCGGACGTTCTACGGCGATGCCCTTGGGCTGGAGGTCACCGAGGCGAACGGAATGCTCACGCTGCATCTCGGCAGCGGTGGCACGGTCCTCGTCTACCCCAAGCCCAACCACCAAGCAGCCACGTTCACGGTGCTCAACTTCCCGGTCGACGACATCGAGGCTGCGGTCGACACGCTGACCGAGCGCGGCGTCACGTTCGAGCACTACGAGGGCAGCGACCTGAAGACCGACGCGAAGGGCATCTTCCGCGGCGGCGGCCCGCTGATCGCCTGGTTTCCCGACCCAGCCGGCAACGTGCTCTCAGTCATCGACAGCGCCGGGATGTAGGGAGGCAGCGATGGCTGCCCAGCTCAACCACACCATCGTCTGGGTGCGCGACAAGGCCGAGTCGGCGGGCTTCCTCGTCGAGGTCCTCGGCCTGCCGGCTCCCACCGAGTACGGCCCGTTCCTCGTCGTACAGGTCGACAACGAGGTCTCGCTCGACTACGCCGACACCGACGGCGAGATCCATCCCCAGCACTACGCCTTCCTCGTCACCGAGCCCGAGTTCGACGTCGTCTTCGGCCGCATCCGGGAGCGAGGGCTGACGCACTGGGCGGACCCGGGCCGACGGCGCGCAGGGGAGATCAACACCAACGACGGCGGGCGCGGCGTCTACTGGGAGGAGCCGAGTGGCCACTTCCTGGAGATCATCACCCGCCCGTACGGAAGCGGAGACTGACGAGTGTCGCATCCGATGACCAACCCCACCGCCTACCCGGACGACGAGGGCGCCGCTTTCTTCCTCCGCCACGACACCTTCTGGACCTGACCCTTCGACGCGCCACTCATCTGCCTATCACCTTCCGCCCCGTAGCGTGGCCGGGTGCCGTTGTCCCGCCGTGCGCTGCTGCGCGCCAGCGCCGCGGCCGCCTTCACCGCCGCATGCAGCCCCGGCACGACGGGCACCTCTTCGTCGGACGCGACGACCCCGTCGACCCGAACCAGTTCAGGCTCGTCGCCGTCCGCAGCCGGTTCGTCGGCGACGAAACCGCCCACTGCCAGCCCCGCCGGGCCGGCGGTCGAGGTGCGCCACGGGTCGCGCACGTCTCCCCTGGTGGCACTCACCTTCCACGGCAACGGCGACCCGACGCTGGCCCGGAAGCTGCTTGGTGGGCTCGAGCGCGGCGGGGTCCACGGCACCGTTCTGGCCGTCGGCAGCTGGTTGCAGGCCGAGCCTGCCATGGCTCGAAGGATCCTCGATGCGGGCCACGAGCTCGGCAACCACACCCAGCACCACTACCCGATGCGCAACCTCCCTGCCGGCACGCTCACGTTCTTCTTCAGCGACATCGAAG
>JBDUAP010000209.1:0-5243 GCA_040004585.1 Sporichthyaceae bacterium | reverse complement strand
CTACGAGAAGCACATCCGGATGCGCAAGGACGCCCATTTCATGTCGATCGCCGACCGCTCGATCCTCGCTTGCTGGGGGGTGAAGGGCGGCAAGGCCGGCAAGTCCTTCCAGGTGACGATCGACCCTGGCGGACCGGCCGAGCGTGAGGTCGACGCGCTGGCCGACGCCGAGCCGGTGCGCTCGGGGGAGACGATCCGGATCCGTACGACGGGTGGTGGCGGCTGGGGCGACCCGATGGACCGCGACGTTGCCGCCGTCGTGCGCGATGTGGAGTGGGGCAAGGTCAGTGTCGACGGCGCCCGCACGGACTACGGGGTCGTGCTGTCCGCCGTGGGCGGCGTTGTCACCATGGATGACCCCGCGACTGACACGCTGCGAACCGAGCAGAGGTCCCGTCGTACGGGGGATGAGCCGTTCTTCGACCGCGGCCCGGGATATGCAAGGTTGTCCGGGGGGAAGGCTTACGCCGAGGTCGATGTCCTCTGAGAGGGTGACTGTCATGTCTGAAATCTCCGAGCGCTACCGCGCACTTGCCCGCGAGCTCACTCGGCGCGTCGACGACGTCCCGGTCGGCCGCTGGGACGCCCCGTCGCCGTGCGAAGACTGGAGCGCGCGCGACGTGCTCCAGCACCTGATCGACTCGCACCGCGACATGCCTGGCCACGCCGGTCATCCGCTCGTCTTCGAGAAGTCGGTCGCCGATGACCCGCACGCAGCTTGGGTCGAGGCGCGCGACGCGATGCAGACGCTGCTCGACGACCCGCAGCGCGCCGGCATGGAGTACGACGGCATGTTCGGGCGCACCAGTGTGGAACAGACCGTCGACAAGTTCCTCGGCCTTGACCTGCTCATTCATGGCTGGGACATCGCGCGGGCCACCGGCCAGAACGAGACGATGCCCGAGGAGGAGGTCATCAGGGTTTCCTCGTTCGTCGAGAGCCTCGGCGACAACCTCCGGATGGGTGGGGTATGCGGTCCGGCGGTGACGGTTCCGGACGACGCCCCGAAGCAGGACAAGCTGTTGGCCAGCCTGGGACGACGCCCCTGATTGACGGGGTTGACGCCGATCTGCGGGCCAGCGTTAAAACCGGACCGACCCGGTGCGACGCATCGTGTCGGCGTTGCCGGCGACGACACCGGTCTCGCCCACGGCGTAGATGCTGTCGTTGTCGACGAGCACCCGGGACGACCAGGCGCCGGATTCGATCGGCATCCGGCCGGCTTCGTGCAGTTGACCGTCCTTGGCCACCGTGATGCCGACGGCGCTGGACCTCTCCTCGCCCTTGGTGGTCGGTGTCTCGTCGTAGGAGCTGAAGCCGAACGTGGCGAGCCGCCGAGCGGGGTCGTAGGTGAAGGCCCGCGAGTCGTCCAGCGCCGGCGTGTAACCGTTGCCGAGACGGAGCCGATCGACCAGCGAGGGGTTGCTGAGGTCGGAGATGTCGAAGACTGACGCCTGCATGCCGGTGATCATGCCGTTCTTGTCGGCGTCCTGTCCGATGCCGAGCAGCAGGCCGTCACCGATCGGGTGCAGGTAGGTGGAGAAGCCGGGGACCTTGAGCTCGCCGAGCACCTTGGGCCGGCCGGAAAGGTCGAGCAGGTAGAGGGGATCGGTCTGGCGGAACGTCACGACCGCCGCGATGTCGCCGAAGTAGCGCACCGCTCGGATCTGCTCAGTCTTGCCAAGACCCCCGACCCGGCCGGTCTCGACCAGGGCCCCGCCGCGTTCCTCGAGCTTGAGGACCATCGATGTGGTCTTGCCGCTGACCCGCTCGGCGTCCCACGGTGCCTGGCGCGTGGTGGCCACCCGCAGCGTGCCCTCGTACTCAGACAGCGCCCAGCGGCCGAGGACGAACCCTGGGACCGAGCCGGTGCCGACGTAGCGGGTCTTCGTCGACGACGAGGTGTCGAACGCGTGCAGCTCGGTGGTCACTTCTTCCGGCTTCGGTCGGGCTGCTGCCGCTCCTGACCTGAGCATCGGCATGACCGGGCCGACCGTGCCCCAGCGGCTGGTGGCGACGTACAGACGGTCGGCCGAGGCGTAGACCAGGTCGCCGTCGGTGGTGACGGCCGTGCTGTCCTTGGCGGCGAGTCCGTCTGCCGGCCGCAGGGTGGTGACGAGCAGGGTGCTGACGCCGTAAGGCGTGCGCGCGTGGAACGTGTTGGTGCAGCTGACGGCCTGGCCGCGCTGGAGCACCTTGCCACTGGCGTTCTTGCGCACAACCTGCGGAAGGACCTCGGCCAGCTTCACTTTGCCGGCGAGGCGTCGGTTGGCCGCGAGGACCTGCAGCTCCGACTGTGCCTGGCCATTCCACTGGACCACCCGCGGCTGCGGCCGGGTGGTGGTGACCAGACGGACCGTGCCGTTCACGAGACGGGCGCTGACGTACTGCGCGTCGTAGGTGGCGTCCTCGATCAGCCGCGGCTTGTCCGTCGAGACGTCGAGGAGGAGGACCCGGGTAGTCGGCGTGCCTGGCATGTAGATCGGGGATCCGATCACGCCGCTCGCGGAGTCCTTGGGCTGCCTCGAGTCCGGGCGCCAGCCAGAGACCAGCGCCACGGCGCGGTTGCCGTCGAGCAGCAGCTCGCCGCCGTACGTCTGATCTCCGCCGATGCGCATCGAGCCGAGCACTCTTGGCTGGGCACTCGCGCTCAGGATCCTGACCCGGTTGCCGGTGAGCACCACGAGGCGGCCGTCCTTCAGCTTGGCCATGTCCGGCTCGTCGACGCCCTGCTCCTGCACGTTGGTTCCCGTCGGTCCGCTGCCGACCGCGGCCGGTGTGGCCGACGAGCGCTGTGCTGCACCCGCGGCAGCGGTGTCCTCGGCTACGCCGTAGCCGAATCCATTCCCGTACGCCGAGGCGGTGCGCCTCAGCTCGGCTCGGTAGTGGGCGAGCAGCTGGTCGCACCCGGTGTAGCCGGTGAGTCCCTTGGCGCTCGCTTTCGGTGCAACGCCCGGAAGGAGCTGGGTGCCGCCTACGCCGAGCACGAGAGCCGTGACGGTGCCGGCGACGAGGATGTGGCGGCGGATCATGTCGGTCCTCCAGCGGGGTTGGCTGCTGGTGTGACGCAGCCGGGACGCCGCTGGTTGCATCGATGCCCCTCGGATTAGCCCTCTCGAGCCAGGAACTGGTCGAGACCCGCCCGGGCCTTGCGGCGCACGCTGCCGTGGACGATCGGGGTCCAGCCGAGCGCGGCTCCCAACGGGCCGAGTGCTTGCCGGGTCCAGCGGTAGAAGTCGAAGTCGTCGCGTTGTTCGGCGATCAAGCCGTCCCGGAAGCGGAAGGTGGAGCGGACGTCGTTGACCACGGGCCGCCCGGTCTGGCCGAACGTGTAGTGGGCGATCCAGTGTGCCGATCCGGCGTCGCCGGCCGCAGCGCGGTCCACGAGCTCGACCTGCAGGTCGTTGGACCTGGCGGTGAGCATCCGCCACATCGCGGCGGGCTCCTTGCCGCTGAGGTCGGTAAAGACCGGGTCGGCGAAGGTGGCGTCGTCCGTGTAGCACGCGGCCATCGCTCGGCCGTCATGCTGGGCGAAGGCGGCGTAGAACCGGTCGATGAGGTCGAGGTTGGTTTGCGTCACCCGCCCACCGTAGAGGGCTGGGCTTGGTCAGTCCGGGCTGATGGCGACGGCGCCTGCTCGCCGTGGGTCGGCCGCTGCCGTGATCTCGCCGGAGGGAGCGAGGTATGCGGCACCGACGCCACCGAAGTACATGGAGAGCGGATGGTGTCGGCGTACCGGCAGATCCAGCTCGGGCAGGGGCATGTCCTCCTCGGCCTCGATCCGCGCGCTGTCCGTCGCGTCGTCGAGATAGTGCAGGTGCAGGCGCGGGCGGTCGATCGCCTGCTGCAGGTCGGTGTGGCCGTTGGTGAAGGACGCCAGGACCTGGGTGAGGGCGGTTGTGATGCGGTCGGCTCCCGGCGTGCCGATGGCGAGCACGCCTCCGTCGTTGGATCGGCCGACTGTCGGGGCCATGTTTGAGGCGAGGCGCTCGCCCGGGGCCGGAGCAGGGCCCTTGGTGAGTTCGTGCTCGCCGAGGCAGTTGTTCAGCCAGAGACCGGTGCCCGGAACGGTTGCCCCGGAGCCGTAGCCGCTGGATGCCGTGATCGCGCAGGCTGCGCCGCTCGAGTCGACCACGGAGATGTGCACCGTGCTGGCCGATCCGCGCTGGGGGAGCGCGACCTCGTCCAGCATGGCGCGGGCCGCCCGCTCGCGGTTGGAGGCGGGATCGAGGCACTCGCGGCGGTAGCCGAGTACCCGGCGCAGGACGGCAACGAGATGGGCGACGTCGTCGACAGTCCATTCGCCGCGCGGGCGATCGCCGAGAAGAGTGAGCATCGCGGTCAGGACGGCGCCGCCGAACGCCGGGGGAGGGTTGGTCCGCAGCTGCCAGTCGCCGCTGCTCGACCCGAGGGTTTCCCGTACGACGGGTCGGTAGGCGTTGAGGTCATGGCGACTTAGCAGGCCCCCTCTGCTGGCGATGTCGGCAGTGATCGCAGTGGCGAGGTCGCCGTCATACATCGCTCTCATACCGTCCTCGGCGATCAACGCGAGCGTGTCCGCGAGTCCGTCGATCACCATCGTGTCGCCGGGCGCTACCCAACTGCCGTCTTTGCGCTTGAGTGCGGCTGATGTCTGTGGGTCCCAGGCGAAGACGCTGTCGCGGGTGTGCTTCAGGTAGTAGCTCGCGGCGTTGCCGAGGGTGAAGCCGCGTCCGGCGATCGCCTGGGCCGGAGCGACCACGTCGCGCCACGGGACGTTGCCATAGCGGTCGTGAGCGAGGTTGAGCGCGGCGAGGGCACCGGGGGTGGCGACGGATCCGTGGCCGACCGTCATCGTCACACCACCGCCGTAGTCGGTGTGCACCTCGCGTACGTCGGGTGGCGCTGCGTCGGCTGCGCGACCGAGGCCCGGCTGGGCGACGCACCCATCGACCGTCACGGGGGAGGCGCTGCCGGCCGGCCAGATGGTGATGAAAGCGCCGCCGGTGAGCGACACGATGCCCGGCTCGTTGACCATCGCCGTGAACATGGCGGCAATGGCTGCGTCGACGGCCCCGCCACCGTCGGTGGCAACCGAGAGCCCGGCGTCAGCGCTGGCTGCGTTGGGCGCGGCGATGCCGATGCGGGCCATGGGCTCATTCTGCCCGCTGCCCGTGTGCTCCATCCACAGGAGACCGGTGATTGAACCGGCACGTGGTCAGCCTGGGAAAAAGTTCAAAATACTATGTGGATAAAGGGGTTCC
>JBDUAP010000009.1:0-17778 GCA_040004585.1 Sporichthyaceae bacterium | reverse complement strand
TTCCGCACCGGGCCGGAGCCACGCTGATGCGCGTCGCCATCGCCGGGGCCGGCAGCGTCGGCCGCTCCATCGCACGGGAGCTGCTCGAGCACGGTCACGAGGTGCTGCTGCTCGACAAAGACCCGAAGGCCATCAAGACCGAGTCGGTGCCCGACGCCGAGTGGCTCCTCGCCGACGCATGCGAGGTGTCGGCCCTCGAGGAGGCCGGGCTCGACCAGTGCCAGGTCGTCGTGGCGGCGACCGGCGACGACAAGGTCAACCTCGTGCTCTCACTGCTCGCGAAGACGGAGTACGGCGTGCCGCGCACCGTCGCCCGGGTGAACAACCCGAAGAACGAGTGGATGTTCGACGAGGCGTGGGGGGTCGACGTCGCCGTGTCGACGCCGCGGATCATGACCGCCCTTGTCGAGGAGGCCGTCAGCGTCGGCGACATCGTGCGGATCTTCCACTTCCAGCAGTCCGACACCGACATCCTCGAGCTGACGCTGCCCGGTGACTCGCCGACGGTCGGGAAGCGCGTCGGCGACATCACCTGGCCGCAGGACACCGCACTCGTCGCCATCATCCGCGAGCAACGTCCGATCGTGCCCAGCCCGGACCAACCGCTCGAGGCCGGCGACGAGCTGCTGTTCGTGGCCGTTGCCGAGATGGCATCGGAGCTGGAAGACCTGCTCGCCCCGCACGTGCGCTGACCCCGGACGAATCAGGGGACAGTCGTCGCTGGTGACCCGGCCAGCGGGGTCCGCCCGCGCGCGAGCAGCACGGCCATTCCCGACAGCGCCGCGATCTGCAGCGGCCAGCCGAGCGCGATCTTCGTGGCGCCGAGCCAACCCACCTCCCCGGCCAGGTAGAGCGGGTACTGCACGGCGACCCTGACGACGCACGGAAGCACCAGCAACCAGGTGAGCCGGCTGCACAACCGCACGATCCCCGGATCGCGGCGCCAGCCCGCCAGGTCACCGGTGACCGAGCCGATCATGATGCCCACCACGGGCCACCGCGCGAGAATCGACACCGTCATCAGCGCGGCGTAGGCAGCGTTGTAGATGATGCCCGGCAGGAAGACGTCTTCCGCTTTGCCGGACCGGAGCGCGAAGACCGCGGCGATCCCGATGCCCACCATGCTGTTCACGACGAACTGCACCGGCTGCTTCTGCGCGATGCGGATCACGAGGGCGGCGACGGCCAGCGCGGCGCCGACGGCCAGCGCGACCTTCAGCTCCTTGGACACGATGTAGGTGAGGGTGAAGCCCAACGTCGGGATGGCACCTTCGGCCATGCCGCGCTTGCCGCCGAGCGCCCGCGACAGCTGGTGCCGGATGACCTCCTCGACGGTGAGCGCGTCGACCGCGGCGTGCTGTTGGCTCACTCGGGGCCTACGGGCCGCAGCTCGTAGCGCGGGTTGAACATCACCGGCCGGTCGTGGTCGAGGCTGACCCGCCCCCAGCAGATGAGGGAGCGCCCGGGTTCGATGCCGACGATCTGGCGTCGGCCCAGCCAGACGATGGAGATCGTGCCGCTGCCGTCGTACAGCTCGGCGACCAGGGCAGGCACACCGGCCCGCGGGCGCAGCGTGACCGTGCGCAGGGTGCCGGCGACCACGACCTGTTCGCGCGCCGGCAGGTCGGCGACCAACGTGGCCCCGACGTCGACGCAGCCCTCACGCAGCTCCGCCGCCTCATGTTCCTTGGCCGAGGTGGCCAGCCGCGACAACGTACGACGGACCACACCAGGCGATTGCGCGTTCATACCCTGCAGCGTATGTCAGCGAGGCGCGCAGCGGCGGCCTCAATGGATCTCGGTGATCTCCGGTCCGCGCTCGAACGGGCGCAGGCTCTCGCCCTCACTCGCCGCATCGGCATCTTCCTCGCCCGTCATGTGCGTCGGCAGCCGGAGCGGGAGGGGGTCGCGCGGAGCCATGGCGTCCGGGCCCCGCACGACGACCACGTCGCGGAACAGATCGAGCAGCTCGGCGGCGGCGTCGTCGGACGTCGCGGCGTCGCCGGTGAGCACCCCGCGCAGGAACCAGCGGGGCCCGTCGACCCCGACGAAGCGGGCCCGCTGACCTGCAGCCACGCCGCCCGGCCCCTTGACCTGCACGTTGGTGCGCAGCTCCTGCCCGAACGGACCGTCGACCTCGTCGGCGGTCCCCCCGTCCTTCGTGATGCCGGCCCTGATCTCGGTGCGGACATCGGTCCAGATGCCCTCCGACCGGGGAGCGGCAAACGGCTGCACCTGCAGAGCACTCGCTCCGAGCACGAGGACGACCGCGACCACGTCGTTGGTGTTGGGGTCGGCTTCCATCCTCACTTCCAGGCCAGGACGACCCGGAATCCACACCGAGCCCAGGCTGACTCTGCTGGTGGATGGGTCGTCAACCTCGGACACGTCCCACGGACCGTTGACGCGAAGTCCGGCCGTCGCTGGGGCGCTCGTCACCTCGTCGACGTTTTCAGGGGCGTCAGTTTCGTCAGTGTCGCCAGTCTCGCCAGTGTCGGGTGTCTCGTCGTCGCGACCACGTCGCCGGAACCTGCTCACACGTCGCTCCTGTCAGTGCCAGTTGTGTTGGCCATGCCTGCCGAGCCGAACCCGCCGGTCGAACCGTAACCACCCTCGCCCCTGGCGGACCCCGGCAGCAACTGCACCTCGTGGAAGTGCGCCTTCTCGACCCGTTGGATCACCAGCTGGGCGATGCGGTCGCCGCGCTGGAGACGGACCGGCTCGGTCGTGTCGTGGTTGATGAGCAGCACCATGATCTCGCCGCGAAAGCCGGCGTCGACCGTGCCCGGCGCATTGACGACACCGAGGCCGGCCCGGACGGCCAGACCGGACCGCGGATGGACGAAGGCGGCGTAGCCCTCGGGCAGCGCGACCGCGATGCCGGTCGACACGAGGGCTCGCTCCCCGGGCGCCAGTTCGATGTCAACAGCGGTCGTGAGGTCGGCCCCGGCGTCGCCGGGATGCGCGTACGCCGGCAGCGGCAGGTCGGGGTCGAGCCGCCGGATCAGGATCTCCACGGGTCCGTTGTCGGGATCGCTCACGGGTTGACCTCGAACGCGTCACTCGTTCGATGCAGGGTCGGGTCACGTCGTACTGCGTCGATGTCCTCGGGCCGGCCGTGCGAGGTGAAGTGCGCGATGTCAACCTGGACGAAGAGCGCTCGCGCGCGTACTGCTGTCTCACCGTCGGGCCCGCCGAGCCGGCCGACGGCCTCGGTGAACACCTTGCGGCCGCGGACCGCCGATGCGCGCGCCGCGATGTGCAGCGTGCTGCCGACCGGGACCGGCCGCAGGAAATCGGTCTCCAGCCGCGCTGTGACAGCCGGCGTCCGCAGCAGCCACATCAGCATGCCCAGCGCCTCGTCGAAGGCGGCCGTCAACAGGCCGCCGTGCGCGAGCCCCGGAGCGCCCTGGTGGTCAGCGGTGACGACGAACTCACCGGTGAGGGCGACACCCTCGCCTGCCGTCACCCGCATGTGCAGGCCGGTCGGGTGCCGCTCGCCGCAACCGAAGCAGTGGGCGTAGTGGGATTCCAGGGCAGTGCCGGGTTGCGGTGCCTCGGGATGCCGCGAGGGCGGTAATGCGTTCTCGGGCGGCACCGTGCTGCGAACGCGTGCAGACGACGTCACGCGCTGAACTTACTCACCGGCGCGACTCACCCGAACAGGGCGCGCTCGACCAGCGAGATGGGCAACCGGCCGGAGCCTGCGGCGCGGTCGTGGAAGTCACGCAACGAGCCGCGGGCCTCGTTGAACCAACGCTGTCGCATCCGGTCCAGCTCGAGTGCGCCCGTCAGGTACGACGAGGCCTGGGTCGGCCAGGCGCAGTAGCGCAGCACCTCGGCCTGGGCGGTGTCCCGCGACAGCGACGCCTTGGTCGACATGAAGTCGACCGCCTCCTCGATGGTCATCTCCCCGAGGTGAAGAGACGTGTCCACGATGATGCGGGCAGCGCGGAACAACCGGAAGTCGCGCTGGCACAGCTCCTGCTCGGGCGTAGCGAAGAACCCTTGCTCGCGCAGCAGGTCCTCGGTATAGAGGCCCCAGCCCTCGACGAAGTACGTCGAGCCGAAGACCGCCCGCAGTGCGCGCCGGCCCGGGTTGTCGGGGTTGCCGGCGAGCCACGCGAAGTGCCAGTGGTGGCCGGGGTAGGCCTCGTGCACCGTGATCGACCACAGGCCGTGGCGGTTGTTCGTCGCGAGACGCGCGGCTACCTGCTCGGGCGTCGCGCCGTCGGGTGGATAGGGGACGAAGAAGTGGCCCGCATTGTCACCCGGCGCGAATGGCGGCGGCACCGAGTAGTGCGCGACTGCAACCATGGCGCGGGTGAACGGCGCCGACGGCACGACCTCGCACCGCTCCCCCTCCGGCATCGTGACAAGCTCGTTCTCGACGCAGAACGCCCGGGCCGCGGCGGTCGCCTCCCGGTAGAGCGACAGCATCTCCTCAGGTGTCTCGGGATGGTCGGCGCTCAGCTCGTCGAGCTGGGCACGCCAGTCGTCGTCGCCGCGCAGCTTCTCGGCGCGCTGCCGAAGGTCCGCCGCGAGCTCGTCATAGGCGACCTGCCCCCGCTCGCGCAGGTCGCGGGTGCCGTAGGAGAGCCCCTCGGCGTTGCGCAGAAGGGCGTCGTAGCGTTCCTCGCCGATGGCCCACTCGCCGTGCGCGGCCTCGGCCAGCGTCTCGAGGTGAGCGCCGAACCGCTCGAACGCGACGCCAGCCTCCTCGCCGGCCGCGGCGACCAGCTCGCGGCCCTGCTCGTCGTCGATCTCGGCGGCCACCGCCCGGGCATAGACCGCACCGGCCTGAGCCATCCCGAGGGCCCGCCGCACGAGGGCGGGATGGGCGAGGGCGGGGTCGAGGTTGGCGATGCCCTGCTCGAGCAGCGTCGGGGTGGCCGTCAGCCGGGCCGCCACGACGGCCGCCAGCTCGGGCTCCGGTCGGAGCCGGTGCATCAGCAGTCCGAAGACGCTGGCGAGGGCGGCTCCGGCGTAGTGGTCGGGGCTGCGTCGCCAGTCGGCCCAGTCGCGCTGGGCCGCCCTGCCCTGCAGGACCATCACGACCAGGTCCCGATCGATCTGCTCGTCGGCGTCCAGCTCGGCGTCAGGAAGCGCCCGGAAGCGTTCGAGCCACGAGTCCTCGGACCGCTCGCGGGCGGCGATCGCCTGCTCAGAAAGGTCGGGAAGCAGCCCGTCGTACTCGGTCAATCCGAGGGTGCTGCCGAGGACGGGGTCCGCGGCGAGCTGGTCGGCAACCAGCTCGCCGGCCAGCCGGTCGAACGGCCGGTCGCTCGTGGGGATCGGCATGCCGAAGACGCTAGTCGACGGCCTTCGCCGCCCTGAATGCGAGGCTTGCGGCATGCACCCCGAGGCCAGGCACCCAGCACCGACGTACGACGAGCGGCTATGGCCGCCGGTCTGGCTGTGGATCGTCGGGTGGCTGCTCATCGGGCTGCTGGCGGTGTCCGTGCACGCCGCACTCGGGCCGGTCTGGGGGTTGCTCGCCCTGCTGGTGCCGGGTGCGCTGCTGACGTGGGGACTGATCAGCTCGGCAGCGCTCGTTCGGGTCCGCGACGGGAAACTGATGGCGGGCCCGGCGCGGATCCCGCTCGAGCATCTCGGCACGGCGCGACCGCTGGACGCGGTGGAGTCCCGCGCCGTGCGCGGTCCCGAGTCCGACCCCGCCGGTTATCACTTGATCCGTGGCTGGGTGCCGGCAGGGGTGAAGATGGCCGTGACCGATCCGGGCGACCCCACGCCGTACTGGTTCGTCGCGACCCGGCGCCCGCAGCTGCTCGCGGCCGCGATCGAGGCCGCTCGGCCGGCGGGCTGAGCCTCAGCGGCGCAGGTCGGCGCGGATCTCCTCGCCGAGCCGGCGGGTCTCCCGGTGGTTGACGACCGAACCCGCCACCGCACCGGACATCAACGGGCCCAAAGTGCTCAGATTGCGGCCGGCCCGGCGGATAAGCCGCCGGCGCAGCGCCCGCTTGGCGGCGCCGCCGAGGGCAAGGTGCAAGCCGGCGGGGTCCAGGGGGTCGAGGCCGCGCCGGTTGGTCCAGGCGACCAGATAGGCCGTCGCGCGTTGGCGGGAGGGGCCGGCAACCCCAGCCCCGTAGACCTCGTGCAGCTCGGCGATCAACTTCATCTCGATCACGGACACGAGCAAGGTCTCCGCGGCGATCTGCACCGGCGCGGTGAGCAGGGTCGGCGGGGCGGTGAACTCGACGGCAGCCAGGGCACCACCTGCCGCGCCGACGGCACCGGTGGCCTTGGCGGCGGCGGCGACCAGCGCGTCTGCCAGCTCCTCGTCGGAGAGCCCGGGATGCTGGGCGCGCAGGGTCTCCTGGGTGCGGACCGGGATCCGCGGAGCGGTGTCGATGAGAGTCTCGGTGAGCCAGCGGCCGCCGAGCACGGAAGCCCGGCCCGCACTGCGGGCGGACACGACCAGGGCCTTGGAAAGCGTTCCCAGGACCCGCCCCTGCTGGCGCCGGTTCGGCGCCTGCGTGGGGTCGGTGAACCGGGCGACGATCTCGCCGACCCGACCGTTGGCATCAGTCGGGCCGTCAGTCGGGGCGACGGGGTCGTCAGGATCTAGCGGGGCGTCGGGTCGCACAAGTCCGACCTACCCGGACTCAGGCGGCGCAGTCCTTGCAGACCAGCTTGGCGCCTTTTGTGGCGGCCAGCTGGCTGCGGTGATGCACGAGGAAGCAGCGCGAACACGTGAACTCGTCGGCCTGCCGGGGCAGGACGCGCACGGACAGCTCTTCGTTGGACAGGTCGGCGCCCGGCAGCTCCAGGGACTCGGCCAGGTCGGCCTCGTCGACATCGACGACGCTGGCCGACTTGTCGGCCCGGCGAGCCTTCAGCTCTTCCAGGCTGTCCTCGGACATTTCGTCATCGGTCTTGCGGGGGGAGTCGTAGTCGGTTGCCATCAGGTAAGTCACCCTTCCCAGGGGTGGCGGTGCCACAGTTGAAGCGAATGTGTTATGCGGGCGTGTAACGCCCAGAGGCGCCGGTTTGTGCCCTGCTGCCGAGGTCGTGCAGAGAAGCGGCGGCGACAGCGCGGGCGGATCGTAGCGGATCGCGGCGCCGGGTGCCGTAACAACGCTCAGTCGCGGTCGGCCGACTGCTCGGCCAGCAGGGCCTCGAGGCGGCCGAAAATCCCCGGCGGGGCGGCGATGACCAGGTCTTCACCCGCCGGTCGCCCACCCAGCCCCTCCACCCGGGCGCCGGCCTCGGTGGCGATCAGACCGCCTGCCGCGAGGTCCCACGGCTTCAGCCCGCGCTCGTAGTAGGCGTCGACCCGCCCGCAAGCGAGGGCGCACAGGTCCAGCGAGGCCGCACCGAAGCGCCGGATGTCGCGGACGAGGGGCAGAACGGCCCGCAGGATCTCGGCCTGCCGGGCCCGTCGGGACGCCTGGTAGCCGAACCCGGTCGCGACGAGGGCCATCGCGAGCTCGCTGACCGGGTTCACGCGGATAGGACGTCCGTCCAGCTCGGCCCCGAACCCCCGCCTGGCTGTCCACATCTCGCCGGTCACGGGGTTGCAGACCACTCCGGCGACCATGTTTCGTCCGATACGCACCCCGATGCTCACCGCATAGGCCGGGATCCCGTAGAGGTAGTTGACGGTCCCGTCGATCGGGTCGATGACCCAGGTGACGCCGCTGCTCCCCTCGTCGGCTGCCCCCTCCTCAC
The DNA here is from genome assembly GCA_040004585.1 of Sporichthyaceae bacterium. Classification (GTDB taxonomy): domain Bacteria; phylum Actinomycetota; class Actinomycetes; order JACCUZ01; family JACCUZ01; genus JBDUAP01. The sequence goes on along the minus strand of JBDUAP010000009.1, from coordinate 10,086 downwards.
CGAGGAAGCCATCTCCGGGACGTGCCGCGCGGATCTGCTCGACGATGAGCTGCTCGGCGGCCTGGTCCATCTCGGTCACGATGTCGGTGGCGCTGGACTTGGTGGCGGTGATCTCCAGCACACCCGGCGGCCGACGCTCCTGCAGCAGATCGGCGGCGGACCTGGCGGCATGCTGCGCGATCCTGAGCAGCTCGGCGGTGTCGGTCGGCATGGGGTGGATTCTCCCTGACGGGTCATCGGGCAGGATGAAACCGCTCATCAGGCCACAGAAGGGACGGTACGCCGTGCGCAGCGGTCGAGGGTGGGCCGCATCGGTGGTTGCCCTCAGCCTGCTCGCCGGGGTGACGACGGCATGCAGCGACCAGGACGAGCGTCCCGCCATCAAGATCGCGGCCGCAGCCTTCTTGACCGCCTGGTCCGCCGGTCACCCGGACAGGGCGGCAGCCCGCACCGATACCCCTGCCGCCGCCAACCCGTTGTTGACCGAGGTGACCGACTCCTTGGGCGTGACCAAGGTCAGGGCGGCGCCGGGCCGGGTGCCGCAGCCGACGAAGGGGCAGGCAACCGTGCCCTACACCGTCACCCTGACGCTGCGCGGGCTCGGCGATTGGTCCTACTCGGGCGCGTTGCCGATGCGCCTGGTCGGCGACGGGGACACCAGCCGGTGGCTGGTCCGGTGGTCTCTGGCGGTGGTGCACCCGAAGCTCACCGCTCAGACGCGGTTGGGCCGGACCAGATCCCTGCCGCCCCGGGCTCCGATCCTGGCTCGCGACGGGCGGGCGCTGATGACGGAGCGACCGGTCGTTGACGTCGGGATCGAGCCGCGCCGACTCAGCGCCCCGCAGCGGGCCTATCGCGCCTTGGCCAAGCTCGGCGTGGACCAGGCCAAGCTTGCCGCCCGGGTCACGGCCGCCCAGCCGGACCACTTCGTGGCGGCCATCACGCTGCGGCAGGAGCAGTTCGCCAAGGACGAGTCCACCCTGCGCGCCGTGCCGGGGCTGGTCTTCCGGGACGAGACCAGGACGCTGGCGGCGACCCCCACGTTCGGCCGCGCGGTCCTCGGCTCGGTCCGGGAAGCCACCGCGGAGTCTCTGGCCAAGGCCGGCCGGTTGGCCGCCGCAACCGACTACGTCGGCGCGTCCGGCCTGCAGCTCGCCTTCCAGGACGAGCTGGCGGGCCGGCCCTCCGGTGAGGTGCGCCTGCTCAACCGCGCGACCCGCGACGTCGTGGAGGTGCTGCACAGGTTCGACGGTTCCGAAGGGAAACCGCTGCAGACAACGCTGGACCGAGATCTGCAGGCGAAGGCCGAGCGGGCACTGGCCGGGGCGACGAATCCGGCCGCCCTGGTGGCCGTTCGGCCGAGCACCGGCGAGGTGCTCGCCGCCGCCAACGCACCCGCCGACAGCGCGTTCGATCGAGCGCTGGTCGGGAAGTATCCACCGGGGTCGACGTTCAAGGTCGTCTCGGCCTCAGCACTCTTCCGCGACGGTCTGCGGCCGGGCGATGTCGTGGACTGTCCGCAGACCGTGACCGTCGACGGAAAACGGTTCAAGAACTACGACGACCTCGGCTCGCTCGGTCGGGTCCCCTTCTCCCGCGATTTCGCGATGTCGTGCAACACCGCCTTCATCAACGCAACACAGAAGCTCGGGCCCGGGGCGATCAGTGAGACGGCCGCGCTGTTCGGGATCGGCGGGAACTGGGACCTCGGGGTTTCCTCGTTCAGCGGTTCGGTGCCCCGGGCTGCAAGCGATGTCGAGAAGGCAGCTTCGGCGATCGGGCAGGGCAAGGTGCTGATGAGCCCGCTCGCCATGGCCGTCGTTGCAGCGGCGATCCAGAGCGGGACACCCAGGTCGCCCTCACTGGTTGCGCAGGGCGAGGCGGGCAATCTCGAGCCGCTCCCGGGAGCGGTCGCCAACACGGTCCGCACACTCATGCAGGACACCGTGAACAACGGCACGGCCACGGTGCTGGACCTGCCGGGCAAGCAGGTCGGCGCCAAGACCGGCACGGCTGAGTTCGGCACCGACTCGCCGCCGCGCACCCACGCCTGGATGGTCGGCTTCCGCGGCGACCTGGCGTTCGCTGTGCTGGTCGAGGACGGCCAGTCCGGCAGCAAGACGGCCGGCCCGATCGCCAAGAAGTTCCTCCTGGCCGCGACCTAGCACCAGCGAACAAGCGACCTATTCCGCGCCGCAGAGGGCTGGACGTGGACCACGCGAATTGGGGCAGCAACCGGCCGGGCACACGTCGTGGCTCGGCCCTAGCGTGCCCAGCGCACGTCGTACCGGATGCTCGCCCCGCGCCGCGGCGGCGCGCTCGAGCACCAGCTCGCGCACTCCGGAAACGAACCGTAGGTCGGTGCCGACGGTAGCGGCGCGTGCGCATGGGAGACCGAGCCGCTGCGCCGTGGCGAGCGCCTCGGTGTCGAGGTCGTAGCGGACCTCCATGTGGTCGGACACGAAACCGATCGGCACCAGCACGGTCGACGGGACTCCGGCGTCGACCAGGGCCTCGAGGTGGTCGTTGACGTCCGGCTCCAGCCACGACTGGTCCGGCGAGCCGCTGCGACTGCAGTAGACGAGCGCCACGTCGTGGTGCTCACCGGTCGCTGCGGCGACCCCGGCCGCAACAAGCCGGGCCACGTCGCGGTGCTGCTCCTCGTACGCGCCACCGCGCGGCCCGCTGGTTGCATTCATCGACATCGGGATGGAGTGGGTCACGAAGACCAGCTGCGCACCGGCACGCGCATCGGCCGGCAGGGTCTCGACCGCTGCCACCGTGTTCGCGACCATCGCCTCGACGAAGCCGGGGTTGTTGAAGTAGTGCCGGATCCGGTCCAGCCGCGGCGCCCGCACCCCCACGACGTCCACCGCCGCGGCCAGATTCTCGCGGTACTGCCGGCAACCCGAGTACGACGAGTAAGCCGAGGTCAGCAGGGCGACCGCTCGGCGCACACCCGCGTCGGCCATTTCGGTCAATGTGTCGGGCAAGTAGGGGGTCCAGTTGCGGTTGCCCCAGTAGACCGGCATGGCGAGGCCGTTTGCATCGAAGTCCGACTGCAGCGCCGCCACCAACGCTCGGTTCTGTGCATTGATGGGGCTCACCCCACCGAAACCGAGGTAGTGCTCGCCGACCGCGAGCAGGCGCTCGCGCGGGATGTCGCGGCCGCGGGTGACGTTCTCGAGGAACGGCAGCACGTCCTCAGGTCCCTCGGGCCCGCCGAACGAGACGAGCAGCAAGGCGTCGTACGGCGTGGTGTCGGCGCTCATGGAGAGCATCCTCCAGCATTACCGATCGCGGCTCGTCGGACCCCTGCCGTAGCGTGCGCCCGTGCTCAGCCCCTACCGCGACCTGCTGTCGACACCCGGTGGGCTGAGGTTCTCCGCTGCTGCGTTCGTCGCGCGGATGCCGATCGCCATGATGGCGTTGGGCATCGTGCTGCTGATCGCAGGACGCACCGGCCGCTACGGCGTCGCGGGTGCGGTCTCGGCAGCGTTCGCTCTGATCAACGCCGTCTCGGCGCCGTTGATCGCGCGGCTCATCGATCGGGTCGGCCAGCGCAGGGTGCTCGTGCCGGCGGTCGCTCTCCACGCTGCTTCGCTGGTTGCCTTCATCACGCTGGTCACCGTGAAGGCGCCGACATGGACGTGGTTCGCGGGGGCGGCAGCGGCCGGGCTGTTCGCGCCGTCGATCGGTTCGCTCGTTCGAGCCCGGTGGGGCTACGTCCTCGGGCCCGGCCGGGTCCTTCAGACCGCGTTCTCGTTCGAAGCCGTCGTCGATGAGTTCATCTTCATCGTCGGGCCGCTCCTGGTGACGGTCCTCGCCACACAGATCAACCCACAGACCGGCCTGCTCGCCGCGTTGGCACTGCTCGTGCTGGGATCGGCACTACTGCTCTCGCACCGGGCTAGTGAGCCGCCGGCTGCGCCGGCGCACGAGCACGGCCACGGCTCCGCACTGCGCCTGCCCGGGATGCCACTGCTCGTCGTCGTGATGTTCTTCATCGGAGGCGTGTTCGGTGGCGTGGAGATCAGCGCCGTGGCGTTTGCTGACCACGCGGGACATCGGGCGCTGGCAGGTCCCCTTCTCGCCAGCTACGCAACCGGCAGCATGCTGGCCGGCCTGGCGTTCGGCGCCATCCACTGGCAGGTGCCCCTCACCCGTCGCTTGCTGCTCGGCGCGCTGCTGATGACGGCCACCGTCGCGGTCCTGCCCTTCATCAGCCGTCCCGCTGTCCTGGCCCTCGCCCTCTTCCTCGCCGGACTCGGCATCGCGCCCACGCTGATCAGCGGGTTGTCGCTGGTGGAGCGGATGGTGCCGGCCGCGAAGATGACCGAGGGACTGACCTGGGCCACCACCGGGGTGGTCGTGGGGTTGTCCGTCGCGAGCCCGATCGCCGGGCGCGTCGTCGACGAAGTCGGCGCTCAACGGGCCTTCGCCGTCGGGCTGGTCTCCGGCGCCAGCGCCGTCGTGGTCGCAGGTCTCGGCTACCGGCGACTGGACGAGCGCTCCCGGACGCCCTGAATTCTTCTTCAAAGCCGGGCGCGCCTACGGCGACCTATCGACTTTCCGCCGTAACCTCGGCGCCAGTCGGTCCGATCCACGACCGGGAGGCACCGGAATGCACGACCTGCGGCTCGTCGCTGTCACGCCGGAGCGCTCCCATCTCGTCCTCGAGGACGACGACAACGAGCAGTTCCGCGTGCCCATCGATGAGCGGCTCGCCGCAGCGATGCGCCACGACCATTCCCGGCCAGGCCAGCTGGAGATCGCCTTGGACAGCCCACTCTCCCCCCGTGACATCCAGGCCCGGGTGCGATCCGGTCAGAGCGCGCAGGACGTCGCCGCCGCCAGCGGAATGCCGCTCGCGCGCGTCGACCGCTACGCCGGCCCGGTGCTCGCCGAGCGCGAGCACGTCGCCGAGCAGGCCAAGGCCGCCCCGTCGCGGCGGCAGAGCGGCGGAACCGCGCCCACCCTCGGCGACCAGGTCGCCTCCCGGCTGCACGACCTCCACGTCGCCGACGACGCGGTTGCCTGGGACGCCTGGCGGACCGACGAGGACCGGTGGACGGTCCAGCTGTCCTACCTGGCCGGTGCCCGCGAGCGGGTGGCCCTGTGGGTCTTCGACCCGCGCGGCCGAGTGCTGATGCCCGACAACGACGAGGCCCGCTGGCTGGTCGACGAGGAACAGGTCGAGCGAGACGAGACGCCGCCCGCCCGCATCCGTCGCCTGGCGATGGTGCCCCAGGTCGACGGCGACCTGGCGCCGATCGAGAGCTCGCCGGACGAGGTCTTCGACATCGAGACGACCGTTCGGCGGCCACCGCCGGAGCGTTCTGAGCGGCCGCGGGAGCCCCAGCCGGCGCGCCAGGTGGCCCGGGCCGGCCGGCACCCCGCCGTACCGTCCTGGGACGACATCATGTTCGGGACCCGCCGCCGCGACTGACACAGGCAAGCGTTCCAACTATCCCTAGGCGTGACGTCTCCGGCGTTCCGTCGTTGATCAGGTGCCACGAGGGTGCCGCTGGACAGGATGGCCCGCCGCGGGAGGGGACGGCACGGCCCTGGGCGACCGCCGAGACGGTCAGCTCAGAGCCGTGCCGCTATGAGAAGCGGTACGACGAGCTCGTCCTCGGTGACCGACCCGTGCAGACCGACGAGGGCGAGCAGCTCGGGGGACATCACCCTTCGGTCGACCACGGCGCTGGTGTCGCGAGCCACGGCGACCACGTCGCCGATCCGGTGATAGACGTGCTCGGCGACGGCCGGTCCGTAGAGGCCGGCCTTGATGGCGTCATCTCGGGAGAAGACCCAGAAGTCGGCGCCGAGCGTCGATCGCCATGCCTCGAGCACATCCTCCGCAGCGCCCGGCCGGGCATGCACGTGCACCCCACGCAGGTCACCGGCAACCACCTCTACACCAGCTGACAGAGACGGTGTATCGGCGACGTCCCACCTGTTCTCGAACGGCACGTCGACCATGCCGTGGTCGGAGGTGATAAGCAGCGTTGCGCCGGCCGGCAGCGTGTCCGCGATCTGTTCGACGACCCGGTCGATATGGGTGAGCTCGCGGGCCCAGGCAGTGCTGGAGCAACCCCGGCGGTGACCCGTCGCGTCCAGGGTGCCGAGGTAGACGTACGAGAGCGAACGCTGCCCACGCCGTACCGCATCGTGGGTGGCGTCCACCCGCTCGCCCTTCGACTCCGCGCCGGCGTAGCGCCCGCCGCGGAGCCCCGCCTCCGACAGCCCTGCACCGTCGAAGTGTTTGGGGCCGATGCGGGTGACCTCGATGCCGGCCGCCACGGCGCGCTCGAAGGCAGTGGGCCGGGGCTGCAGCGCGCGCATGTCGACCTGTGCGGGCAGCGCCAGCGTGTCGACCACCCGGCCGTCCTCCGGCAGCCGGAGCAGCAGGCCGACGATGCCATGCTCCCCCGGGCTGAGTCCCGTCCCAAGCGACGTCAGCGCTATCGGCGTGGTGGTCGGGAACACCGAGGTGATCGCGCGGCTGCCGTCATTGCCGAGCAGCGAGGTGAGGAAGGGTGCCTCCTCGGGGAGGGCGCGCAAGGCGTTCCAGCCGAGACCGTCGACAAGCACGACGCAAACGCGCGACGTGACCGGGAACTCGAGCGCAGCGGACTCACCGGCGACCCCCAGTCCTGCCAACACGGAGGGCAGCACGTCGGCGAGGGAGCCACCACCGAACGCCGGGACCGGGATCGTCTGGGTCAATGTGCGGTTGCCCGCGAGAGCGCCGCCGCGAAGTCGAGCATGCTGTCCACCGCATCGGCACCCTCGGCTGCCTCACTGACTCGCAGCGCGATGTCGTCGGCGGATGCAGTTCCGGTGTATCCGTGGTCGGCCTCGCAGTCAGGGTCACCGCAGGTGGCGGGCTCGAGGTCGAGCCGGCTGACAGCGCCCCAGCCGATCGTCACGGTGACCTCCTGCGGTCGCCCGCCGGAGTAGCGCACCGGGTCGGTGATCACCCGGTTGACCACCACCGAGCGCACGGTGGCCAGCGGGACCGCCTCAGTGGACGCGGTCACGAACGGTGCCGGCGTCAGCTGGTCGGCGGGCCGGTCATCGGCGTGACCCAGGACGAGTCGCGAAGGGGTGAGCACGAGCACGGTGATGTGCCGGCGGACCTCGTCGGAGTCGAACGTCGTCTCCTGGTGCACGACGAACGCCTGGACGGTCTCCCCGGCAACGGCGGCGTCGATCGTGTCGGCAACCAGCGCCGGGTAGTAGCCGGCGTGCTCGATCGCCGCGCGCAGCCCTGCCAGGGTGGTGTCCGCCATGGCGTCATCCTTCCACCTCATCCGGGCAGGCTCCGCGGTCCGCGGTCAGCCCGAACGGCAGGGCGGGTCAGCCGGCCGCTCGCGGCCCGCACCACGATGCCCGTCGGCGCGGCGAGGACGGGGTCAAGGGTGAGCTCGGCGAGTTCGGGCAGGTCGTCGGCGAGCTGGGCCACTCGGGCGACCAGATCCTCCAGAGACGCCATGTCGACGGGGGCCGCGCCCCGGTGGCCGAGGAGCAGCGGCGCCGCCCGCACCGAGCGAACCAGCTCGTGCACGTCGGTGTCGGTCAGAGGTGGGATGCGGTAGCGGGTGTCGCCGAACAAATCAGTGGCGACGCCACCGAGTCCGAACGAGACAACCGGGCCGAACAACGGGTCTTCGACTGTGCAGATGACGCAGGCCACGCCGCCGGCCGCTTGGTCTGCCGTGCTGTCGCCGGGCCGCAGGGCGATGCCGTAGTAGCCGAGCAGCTCCGTCAGGCCCCGTTGGCTCAGCGCTGCCTCGTCCCGTCCGGCCAGCTTGGCCGTAACGAGCTGGCGGGCAGCGTCTGCCTCGATCCCACCAAGCTGCACGGGGGACCCCGGCGGCGTGGCCCGCCACTCGGCGTACTGGGTGAATGCGGCGAGTGCGCCGACGGCGTCCTCAGGTGTCGCGTACGACGGGACCGAGCCGCGACCCTCCGGGGCGCGCAGGGTGGCAGGCACGCCGCGCATCCCGAGGAAGGACGAGACGACCGTCTTGCCTGATGTGCGGGCACCGTCTGCGACCACCTGCGCGACTTCTTCGTCGCGCGTGACGAGCGGCGGGATGAACAACGCGACCACGGAGTCGACGCCCGGGTCTGCGAACACCTCGGACAGCGCCTTCTGGAAGTCCTCGGCACTCGCTTCAGCGCCGAGTTGATGCGGCTCCCCCGCGAGTTCGAGCCCGGCGGCCTCGCACGAGTCGGCAGCCAGCACGCCGAGGGCGTCGGAGTTGCCGACGATGGCCACCCGACGGCCCGAGGGCAACGGCTGGTGCACGACGAGCTGGCCGACGTCGAAGAGCTGATGGATGGTCTCGACACTGATGACCCCGGCCTGTTCGAACAGCGCGTCGATGGCGGCCGCGGGAGCGCGTGTCTCCCGTACGACGTGTCCGTGCGGCGCTCCGCGGCGGGTCCGTCCTGACTTCACGACGACCACCGGCTTGCTGCGGGCCAGCCGTCGCGCGATCCGGCTGAACTTGCGTGGGTTGCCGATCGACTCGAGGTAGAGCATCACGGCGTCGGTGCCGGGGTCGTCCTCCCAGAACTGCAGCAGGTCGTTGCCACTGACGTCGACCCGGTTGCCGGCGGAGACGAAGGTGGAGATTCCGATGCCGCGTCGCACGATGTTGTCCAGGAGCGCGATGCCGAGTGCGCCGGACTGGGAGAAGAAACCGAGCCTGCCGCGCTCGGGCATCAGGGGCGAGAGCGAGGCGTTCAGCGAGACGTCGGCCTCGGTGTTGAGCAGGCCGAATGAGCTGGGGCCGATGACGCGCATGCCGTTGGCGTGGGCGTTCTGGACAAGCCGGCGCTGTCGCTCGCGGCCCTCGTCGCCGGTCTCCGCGAAACCCGACGACATCACCACGAGACCGCGCACGCCCTTGGCGCCGCAGTCGGCGACGACCGCATCGATCTGCTCCGACGGGACCGCGACGATCGCTAGGTCCACGTCATCAGGGATGTCGCGGACGGTGGGAAAGGCCGGCACACCGTCGACCGCGTCGGTGTGCGGGGTCACGGCGTACGTCGTGCCCTTGTACCCGCTGGCGCGGATGTGGTTCATGACGGTGTGCCCGACTGAGTGCGGCGAGCGGCTCACTCCGATGACCGCCACCGACCGGGGACGGAGCAGCCGCTCGACCGAGCGGGCCTCGGCGCGTTGCTCCCGCGCCTGGGTGACAGCGGTGGAGTTCGCCGTTGGGGCGAGGTCGAACTCCAGCCGCACGACCCCGTCGGCCTGCTCATGGCGCACGACGTAGCCGGCTTCCTTGAACACGGTGAGCATCTTGCGGTTGCTCGGGAGGACGTCGGCGACGAATCGCCGGATGCCGCGCTCGCGGGCAGCCGCGGCGATGTGCTCGAGGAACACCGAGCCCAAGCCTCTCCTCTGGTGCGCATCCTCGATGTTGAAGGCGACCTCGGCCTCCTCTGGCCCTACCCGGTCGTACCGGACCACGCCGATGACCTCTTCTCCGACTGTGGCTACCAGGGCCACCCGGTCGACGTAGTCGACCTCGGTGAACCGCTTGAGGTCGCGGGCGGAGAGCTCGCGGTAGAGGGAAAAGAACCGGAAGTAAATGGTCTCGTCCGACAGGCGGTCGTGGAATCTCTTCAAGCCGTCCGCGTCGTCGGACCTGATCGGGCGCAGATGTGCGGTCCCGCCGTCGCGCAGGACGACGTCGGCCTCCCAGTGCGCGGGATACGGAAGATCCACGCGGCCGAGGCTAGACCAGCCAGGCACCATCTCCGATCTGAGTGCCGCTCTACTTCTGGCAGGCTTCGGCCGTGGACGTCGCCGAGATTGATGTCAGCTACGGGTCGGGACCGACGCCTTCCTCAACTGATGGATCTGTACGCCAACGGGTGGTGGACCTCCGGGCGTACCGCGGATGACGTGGCGCGCATGCTGCAGGCGACCGACCTGGTCTTGAGCACAGCGGGAGCCGCCAGTTGCTGTTCCCTGCGCCGGTCAGGCGCGCCGCAGGGTGGCGTAGGCCTGGCCTAACCCGTGACCGGGCATGGGCTCGGGTCGCGTTGTCACCC
>JBDUAP010000208.1:0-5258 GCA_040004585.1 Sporichthyaceae bacterium | reverse complement strand
CGTTCCAGCCGACTGCCCGGGCTGATCTTCGTCTCGAAGCAGGATCGATTAGCGGTGCACGCACCGCTAATCGATCGACTCCACCCATTCAGCCCGCCAGGTGGGTGCCTCCGACTTCTGCGTGTAGTAGCGAGTATCGCGAATGATCGACCCATCTGTTTCAAGCTCCAGGATGGCCACCACGTGCCACACGTCCCCGGCATAGTCGTTTGTTCCCTCGACGACCCAGACTTGCCCGGACCCAACCACTCTGCGCAAGGTGATAGAGGGGGGCACCGGAAAAGCCTCTTGCATCGCACGCATGGCGTCACGTCCACGGATGCGCTCGCCCGACTGGGGCATCGCCATCACGTAGTCCTCGTGGCGAAGCCGATACTCCGACTCAGGAGAGAGTCCATCCCCTGTGAGCCCAAACAAACGTTCGATGCCTTCGCGCATCGCCGCCGAATCGTCATGGGCGATCGCCTGCAGGAATAGTTCGCGTACATCTGGGTCGCTCATGATCTGTCTCCTCGCCGTCGGTGCAACCCCGTTCGTGCAAATCCTGCTCCTCCTCCCGGATCTCAGTCCATGACTCGCACGCCCACGCAAAAGGTGCGGCCGGGCGTCATCCGCTACCACAGCGCCGGTCGGGCGCGGGGCGACCCCTGACCGCGCAGTCCCGTAAACCGAACCCCAACTGGAGACCCCGATGCCATCGACCAGCCACTGATCGGCGACGACGCAAGGATGTCCCGTAAGCCCCGCCCGGTGAAGTGCCCAGTGACGGGGCGCTGTACGAACATGGGGATCCGCTAGCAGAGTTCGGCGGCCGAGACTTGATCGTGCAACTCGAACTCCCGGAGGATCGGCAGGTCCGAGTCTGCTGCGGTTTCCGCCGTTTTGACGGGTAGGTCGCCGCCTGGGGTCGTCGAGCTGCTGGCAGCGCTGAGCACCGGTCACGGGGGCGCCGGCACCGCGCGCACCTCGTCCGCGATTGCGCGCCTTTCCCGGGTCGAGGCGATCGCGCTGGCGGGCGGGCTTCGGGGGAGGTTGACACTGGCCGCCGGCAGGTCGATCTTGTGGCCATCCGCCAACGCAGCTTAAGGGGAGGAGGGCGTCATGGCCGTATCGATCTTCGCCAGGATCGGCACGATCAAAGGCGAGTCGCAGGATGCCAAGCACAAGGACGAGATGGAGGTCCTGGCGTGGTCGTGGGGGGTGTCCCAGTCCGGCACGGTGGCCCACGGAGGAGGCAGCGGCGAAGGCAAGGCGAGCTTCCACGACTTCAACTTCACCCATCACGTCGACAAGGCGTCGCCGGTGCTGATGAAGGCGTGCGCCACGGGTGAGCACATCAAGGAAGCAACGATCACCGTCCGCAAGGCCGGCAAGGGCCAGCAGGAGTACCTCGTCATCAAGTTGACGGACGTCCTCGTCACGAGCGTCACCACGAGCGTCAGCGCCGAAGGGGACGCCACGATCGAGGGCGTGGCGCTCGCGTTCGCGAAGGTCGACCTCGAGTACAAGCCGCAGAAATCAGACGGATCGCTCGACGTCGGAGTCCACTTCAAGTACGACCTCAAGGCGAACAAGGAGGGCTAGCGGCGCCGGGGCTTTACGACGGATGCCAAACGGCGAGCGCGGTCCCTCCTCCATGACGTTGAGGGTGGTCAACCCCGGGTCCACGATGTCCCTCTCCCCCAGGAGGATCTCTTCGGTTCGTCCGAGTCGGCAACGCGGCGAACGTTGATCACGGCGAAAAGCCGGGAACACGGCGACGACTTCTTCTCAGCGCAAACTGATCCACTACCCCGGGCTTCTGTCATCCTCACCGCGAAATATGCGGGGTCTCGTGTACAGAGCAGTAGCGGCTCCCCTCCGTCAAGACGCGGCGGAGAGGCCCGGCCTAGGGTTCTTGTGGAGCCCGGTGTGTGGCTGCTCCGAAGTGTCGGCATTGGGGTGTGAGCCGGCCGCGCTGGATTGAAGAGTCGCCCCCGAGTGCCCACCCGGGCTCCGCTGCGCCCGCTGTCGTTGGTCCTCGACCAGGCTCCGGAACAGGGCGTCGGACAATCGGCGCTTGAGGCACCGCAGAGCGCCTTTCTTGCCTTTCCCTGCGGCGATCATTTTGGCGTAGTAGGTGCATCGCAGTCCCGGACGATCCCCTGTCCGGACTCACCACCGGCTCACCACGGCCTCACCACCCGGCCAGACATGACACTGACCCAGGCAAAAGCCCAGGTCAGAAGGGGTGCGCCGCGAGGGACTTGAACCCCCAACCCGCGGATTAAGAGCTTGCCTGGAGGGGGTACGCACGCATCCCGTGTGATGCATCGCCGCAGGTCACAAGGCCAATCCGGACCATCCCGGCCGTCGCCGCCCGGGGCTGAACTTGCTCTATTGGCAACCACGATGGCACCAGTAACAGGGGTACGACACGGGCCCGCGCTCTGTTGAGCGATCTACCCGAGTTCCGGCCGGGCAGCCCTTTCGGCGGGGTGGAATGCGCCGTAGAACGGCACCTTTGCGCGGGGTGAGCCGACGTCGCGGACGAGATCACCATCGTCCCCGTGTGGTCTTCCGTCTGGTGCGGAACGTAGCCATGCTGGGTAACTCGCCGACGCCTGTTCGGCAACCAGGAGGCTGGGCAATGGCTGAACAAGACGGCCCGAAGGTAGTCCTTCGCGGACCAGGCGAGGGAGACAACATCATCCTGCCGATGGGTGAGCAGCGGGCGCACATCACCCGCAAGGCAGCCCGTAGCGAGACTGGTGGGCATTGGGCGCTCGGGGAGGCGTGGCAGGACGCCGGATTCGACAATCCCCCTCACACACACGACGAAGCAGAAGCCTTTTACGTCCTCGAGGGGTCGTACACCTTCTACACCGATGCGGCTCCGGCAGAGGGCGTCGGACCGGGGACATTCGTGCTTATTCCTCCCGGCGCTGTACACGGGTTCCGAACTGGTCCCGAAGGCGGGCGATTGCTTGCTCTCTGGCCGTCGACCGTCGAAGCCTCGTTCTTCAGCGGAGCTCGGCGGAGCGAGGCAGACGAGTAGTTGTGCCGCGACAGCGCTTCGTCTTGAGCGGTGAAGTACAGCGAGGCCAACCTGGCGTCGGAAGGCGACTCAGATAGACGAACGCCAGTGCCCTGTAATGCCGGTTCTTGTGCTCGGGGTTAGGCGCTGCCGGCGATGAAGGCGGCGACGATGTAGTTGGCGTGGCGGGCTGCGATTTGGACGTCGCGCAGGGGGACGCCGGCGTCGAGGGCGGCGGTGATGTAGGAGTGCCTCAGGGAGTGGCAGCCGATGTGGTGGGCGATCCCGGCCTTCTTCGCCAGACGGTGCACGATCCGGGTCGCCGCGTAGCGGTCCATCCGCCGCCCCGTCGAGGTGAGGAGCAGTAGCCCGGTGCCGCGTTCTTCGGCGGCGAGGTCCAGGGTCCGTGCGACCGGCGGTGGCAGCGGCAGGAGCGCGGGTTTCCCGACTTTGCCGATGATGTGCAGGGTGCGGTGGCCGCGTTCGACCCCGAAGTTCTCTAGGTCCACCGAGCAGGCTTCGGAGATCCGCAGCCCAAGCAAACCGAGGAGGGTGATCAGCGCGGCGTCCATCGGGCTCGACCCGCGGGCGGTCGCGACTAGGGCGCCGAGCTGCATGCGGTCCAGGCCGAGGGCTTGGGAGTCCGGGGAGACCCGGGGTCGGCGGACGTAGTCCGCGGGTGACTTCTCGAGGCGTCCGTCGATGACCATGCACCGGTAGAACCCGATCACCGTGGACAGCCGCCTGGCCACGGTTGCGGGGGCGAGGTGACGTTCCTCTTCCAGCCACCGGACGTAGACCTCGATGTGCGCGCGGGACACGGCGAACACGTCGAGCTGCCGGTTGGTGCACCAGGTCAGGTAGGTCTTCAGGTTCGCGGCGTAGGCCTCCCTGGTGCGGCCGGTGAAGCGGGCGAGAAACCCCGCTGCGGCCAGGCGGGCACCGGAGAACGGGTCGAACGGGTCAGGACGCATCACAGTGGTCTGCTCGGACATCGGGGGAACTTCCCGGTTCATTGGCGCTACAGCTATCCCGCTCAACGTCGTCCTCCTCCCCGGCGGCCAGGTGCGGGGGTTGCCTCGGCGGGCATGATTCGGAACGCTGCCCAATGTGGTGGCGACCCGGGACGACATCGATCGGGCCTGGCATCGCCTGACCGCCGCGATCGGTCAGCGGGACGGGCAGCAATGCCTCACCGCTGTACCCGCGGCGTGTGACGTGGGCCTGCTCCAGGCGTGCGGCCCGGCGGTGCTTGTCGCGCTGGCCGCGAACACTCCCGACGCCCGGGACGCCGCAGCCACCCTCGGGGGCGCTTTGGCCGGGTGGGAGACACAGTCCTCGCCGAGCAGCTCGCCGTCGCCGTCTCCACGCAGGCCAGCGCCCACACGGCGCCCGTCGTCGAGATCGAAGACCTCGCCACCGTGATGGGCGACGGCGGTGGGTGGCTCGAACTAGGCAGCGGGTTCGCGTGGCCGCAGGAGATCATCGAGCTCGGCGACACCGACGACGTCCCGGACCCCGAGGAAGACTCGGAGGTTGGGCTTTGGATCCCTGCCACCGACAGCCGCGACGCCTGGCAGGACATGGCCGAGTTCATCGACAGCCTCAGCGACCAGGCGGCGGCCCAAGACCTGCTGTCCGCCATCGAAGGCAAGGCTGCGTTCGCCCGCTTCCAGAAGACCCTCGACCGGCACTCCCAATGGCGAGCGGCATGGCGGGTCTTCGACAGCGAACGCCGCGCCGGACGAACCCGAGCCTGGCTCGCCGACATCGGCTACCACGCCGTCCCCTAGATGTTCGCCCAAAATTTCAGCCCAAACCCTCTCCGACCCGAGCACAAGAACCGTCATTTGGTGCAATCCAAACCACGGCATTCGTCCCTGGAATTGGTGAGCCTTGACGGCCGGGTGGCGGCGGCGCATGGTGATGACTGAGGTCGCACTTCAACCCCCCGAAGCACTACTACCTCTCACTCGGAGACTCCCTCGGATTCGGCCTTCAGCTGGACAAGTGGTTCGCCGAAATCGATGCCGGGCTCGATTCAGCAGGAGCAATCGCGGTCAAAGCACTGGAAAGGAGTGCAGACCATGAAGATGCAACTAAGCAGGCGGGACTTGCTACGCGGGGGCGTCGCGATGACGGCTATCGGCGGAGTCGCGGTGGCGATGCCGAATGTGGCCAGCGCGGAGATCACCAGCCCGGTGAATGTTCAAACGGCGCGGATCTTCCAGCTCACTGCCGA
>JBDUAP010000207.1:0-5267 GCA_040004585.1 Sporichthyaceae bacterium | reverse complement strand
GCACCCTCGGCCGGGACCACCGTAGTGTGGTCGTCTCGAGCGTCCGAGGCGTGCACCGGCTCCGGACGACCGCTCACGATGCTGCGGTGTGCGGCAAGAGTGGCGCAGGTCGTCGCCTCGAGGGACCGAAGGCTGATCGGCATGGGACCCCCCGTCAGGACCGAGTTGACGAACGCCGACAGCTCGCCACGCTGGCCCTTGTCGATGCCTCGGTGGCTGCGAGCAACGGTGCGCTTGCCGTGTCTCCAGTGCTCCACGCGCGCGAAGTTGTGCATCCTGAGCACCTGTCCGCCACCGAAGACCTGCAGCACCTCCTTCGGGTAGTGCGGGTCGCCGGTCGTCAGGTACCCGAGCGAGACCACGGACCCGTCGCCGTAGCGAAGGACGATCGACGCGTCGTCCGCGTCGGCGACGGTAGCTGCGGCGTAGACCTCGGTGGGATCCGAGCCGATCCACCAGGAGGCGGTGTCGATGAAGTGCCCGCACTCTCCGACAATGCGTGACCCCTGCTCGGGCCGGGCGTACCAGCTGTCCGGCGACAGTGGGCCGGCATTGACGTCGTAACGCATGGTGACCGGACCTGCCCCCTGGCTCCAGGTGGCCAGGGCGGAGTTCAGCAGCGGTGCGAACCGGCGGTTGAACCCCACCATGAGGCGGTCGTTGCCCGTCTCGTGAACGGCGGCAAGCACCAGGTCGAGGTCTTCCGCGCTGATGGCCAGGGGCTTCTCCACGAACACCGCCTTGCCGGCCCGCAGGCCGTCGGCAGCCATCTGAGCATGGCTTCGGTGTCTCGTCGCGATGAGCACCGCATCGATGGTGTCGTCGGCGAGAAGGCTGCGGTAGTCCGTCGAGCACCGGTCGAACCCGAATGTCCTCAGCGCGTTGGCCGCCGACAGCGACGTGGAGGTCGCCACCTCGACGAGGCGGACGTCGTCGCGTCCGCGGAGGTGCGGCAGGAGCATCGACGTCGCGTAGCTTCCGGCCCCGATGACGCCCAGGCGGACCACCTGACGGTGTGTCGCAGCCGCCCGCGGCCGAACCGGCGCCGACACGCTGCGCGCCAGGCTCGCGTCGTGCCGGTAACGGAACAGGAGCCCTACACCGGTCTGCTCTCCCGACATCAGACGCTCGTAAGCCTGCACGGCGTCGTCGAAGTCGACGACCTGGTCGACCAGCGGTTCGACTCTCACCGAGCTGTTCGCGAGCAGCTCCAGGAAGCAGCCCATGTTGCGCTGCTCGGTCCAGCGCACGTAGCCGATCGGGTAGTCGACGCCCATCTCCTCGTACACGGGGTCATACCGGCCGGGGCCGTACGAACGGGAGAACCGGACGTCGAGCTCCTTCTCGTAGTAGTCCTTCCAGGGCAGGTCGAGGCGCGTCTTGCCGATGTCCACCACCCGAGCGCGGTCGCGCGCCAGCTCGGCGGCGAGCTCGACCGGCTGGTTGGTGCTGCCGCCGGCCGTGAGGAAGACGTGGTCGGCCCCGGCTCCACCGGTCATCTCGGCAAGGCGCGCGACCAGGCCGTGGAAGCCATCACCGGACGGCGGTCCGCTGCGCGACGCGCCCGTCTCTTCGGCGAGGCGACATCGTTCGTCTGACGGGTCGATTCCCACCACCTGCACGCCGGCGGCGCGGAGCACCTGAACAAGGAGCTGACCCACCAGGCCGAGGCCGATGACGACGGCAACCTCTCCCAGCCGGGCGCCGGACTGCCGGTAACCCTGCATGGCGATCGCGCCCACCGTCGTGAACGCAGCATGCGAGTCCGCGACGCCGGGTGGTACCGCGACGCAGAGGTTTCGCGGTACGAAGTTGACCTCGGCGTGCAGGGCGTAGGCGTTGCCGCCACAGGCCACCAGCTGGCCCACCCGGAGGTCGCGGACACCCGCGCCGACCTCCACCACGTCCCCGCAAAGGCTATAACCGAGTGGCGTGTAGGAGTCGAGGCGGGACGAGACCTTCCGGTAGGTCGGGAGCAAGCCCTGCTGTGACACGGACTGGACCACCTGCTTGACCTGGTCAGGCCGGGCCCGCGCCTTTCCGAGCAGCGATCGCCGGCTCTCCTCGATCTTCATCGCCTCAGTGCCGGAGGAGACCAGCGAGTACCGGGTCCGGACGAGTACCCCACCCGGTTGGCATGCCGGCACGGGTACCTCAAGCATGGCCAGCTCACCGGACCGGTAGTTCTGCACGACCTGCTGCATCAGCTGTCCTCCGTCTGCGCCGCTGTGTGCTGCCGGTACCACACCTCGAGCGTGAGAAGCTGCCAGATCTCCTTCGACCTGTCCGCCGCGCCGACCCTGTCCTCGTCGATCAGCGAACGGACCCGCGACTTGTCGACCATCCCGGAGGTGACCAGCGATCCGCGAGCGACCAGGTCCTCGACCATCTCCTGCAGGTCCCGCCGGATCCACGCCCGCAGCGGCGCGCTGAAGAGTGCCTTGGGCCGGTGCACGATCTCCCGTGGAAGCCACAGCTCGGCGGCCTCCTTGAGGGCGACCTTCCGTCGCCGCCCCACGATCTTCCGATCGCCCGGCAGCGCGAACGCCGCGCGCACGACTCTGCTGTCGACGAACGGGACTCGCACCTCCGTCGATGCCGCCATGCTGGCCCGGTCGGTGTACGCCAGGTTCAGGCCAGGAAGGAACATCCGGGTGTCGGTGAAGCACATCCGGTTGACCTGGTCGTCCGAGGGCCCCTGTCGGTAGACCTCGGCGTGCTCGTCGACGAGGTCGTCAATGACAGGCCACAGCTCGGGGGCGAGCAGCCCCTGGAGCCCCTCGACGTCGTAGTGCGTGTAGCTGCGGCGGAAGGCTGCCTCCTCCGGCAGGTCGGCGAAGGACATGAAGCGCTTGGCCCAACGGACCGACCGGTACCCCCGGCGGTCGCTGGCCACCGGCAGACGATCGACGCAGCTCCGGACCCCCTGCCGGACCGTGCGGGGAAGGCGACGGTAGCGACCAGTGAGGAGACATGCGTAGTGCTTGCGGTAGCCGGCGAAGAGCTCGTCGGCTCCCATCCCGGAGAGCAGGACCTTCACCCCCGCCTCCCGGGCGGCCGCGCAGATCAGGTAGGCGTTGACCGCCGCGGCGTCCCCGATGGGCTCGCCGAGGATGCGGACCATCTCCGGCAGCAGGCTGGTCACGTCGGGCGCCACGGGAACCTCGTGCAGGGTCAGCCCGTGGTCGGCTGCCACCCGGCGCGCGTGGACGAGATCGTCCGGCATGGCCTCGAACCGCTTGTCCTGCTCACGGAAGGAGACGGTGTAGGCATGGATGTCGCTGGTGTGCCGGGCAGCCAGCACCGAGAGGAGGCTCGAGTCCAACCCGCCGGACAGGAAGACGCCCACCGGAACGTCGGCCACCATGTGCGCGGTGACGGAGTCGGCCAGCACGGCCCGCAGCTCCTCCACTGTGGGTGCTGGCTGGTCCACGGCGACCAGCTCCTCGTGGGGGTCCCACCACTGCACCAGCCGGCTGCCTTGCGGACCGACCTGAAGCCAGGTTCCGGCCTGCAGCTTGCGGACCCCCTGCCACACGCATCGGCTGTCAGGAACCCATGAGTAGAGCAAGGATGCAACGACTGCCGACGGTTCGATCGCCGGTGTGCCGACCACCGGCCGCAGCGCCTGCAGCTCGGAGGCGAACGCCACCCCGCCGTTCCGCGGCGCGTAGAACAGTGGCTTGATGCCGAACGGGTCGCGGACGAGGGCCAGCGTCTCGGCGCGCTCGTCGTAGAGCGCGAAGACGAACATCCCGCGCAGCCGGCTCAGGCAGCCGGCGCCCCAGCGTCGCCATGCCTCGAGCAGGACTTCCGTGTCGGAGCTGGTGCGGAACGTGACACCCGAGCCTTCGAGCTCGTGGCGGAGCTCGCGGTAATTGTAGATCTCGCCGTTGAAGGCGAGGACCAGCCCGTCCTTCACGAAGGGTTGGTCTGCTGCCGAGCTCAGGTCGATGATCGAGAGGCGGCGGTGCCCGAGCGCGATGCGACCGGCCTGACCCTCCCGCGAGTAGAAGCCTTCGGCGTCCGGTCCGCGGTGCGCGACGGCGCGTGACATGGCGGACAATACTTCGTCGCCGACCGGCATGTTGTACGCACCGACGATGCCGCACATCTCAGGCCTCACCTTGACTCATCAGTACGTCGCCTCGGCCGGTCGCAACCACACCTCGGTGACCTCGGCACGCCGTGGCAGGCACAGCGCGTCGAGTGTGATGGCGGCGACGTCCTCGGGTTGCAGCAGGCGCTCCGGCCGGTACTCGTCCGCCCGGCCCTCGAGCCTGAAGATCTGCGCCTGGCGAGGTGTCGCCGTCCGCCCAGGGAACACGGTCAGTACGCGCACGTCCCCATCGGACATCTCGTCCCGCAGCGCGCGGGCAAGGGCAGCTTGCGCGGTCTGCGCTGCCGCATACGCGCCAAGCCGGGCCGCCGGACGCACAGTGGAGCCCATGAAGACGATGTCGCTGGGCTGAGACCGCAGACCTGGCAGCAGCATCTGGGTGAGCAGGTAGGGAGCCCGGACGCTGAGCTGGTACTGGACGTCGAGGTCCTCCGACGGTGACTCCTGCACCGTTCCGCGGGCGTACTGGCCCCCGCAGTGCACCAGCAGATCGACGACCTCGCCACTGTCCAGCAGCTGCTCGACAGCGCCCCGGATGCTGGCCTCCGAGGTCAGGTCCGCGACCAGCGGGCGGCAGAGTGCTCCGCCGTCTCGGGCAGCCGCTGCCAGCCGCGGGCTCGATCGTGCGACGAGGTGCACGGCTGCCCCTTCGCCTGCCAGCGAGAGGGCCACCGCACGGCCGATGCCCTGGGACGCTCCTGTGACGAGCGCCGTGCGTCCCTCGAAGCGCAGCCTTCCGGAGGGCGGTGCCAGAGCGCGCGCCTGGCGACCTACGGGCGTCGACACTGCTCATCGCCCGCGACGGTCCAGCTCGGTGCTGCCGCCCGCCGTGTCGTCCACCAACCAGGTCAGCACGTCGGAAAGTCGTGGGTTCTGACGGTCGCCGTCGGAGAGCAGCGTGACCGGCTCCGGCCAGGCGATACCGAGGTCGGGGTCGTCCCAGGCGATGCCTGCATCCGCCTCAGGCCGGTGCTCGGCATCAATCCGGTAGCACACGTCGGCGACGTCGGTCAGGGCCTGGAACCCGTGCGCCAACCCGGCGGGCAGGAAGACCGCCATATGGTCTACGTCGTCGAGTACGACCGCCTGGTGGCGCAGGTACGTCGGCGACGACGGTCTGAGGTCGACCGCGACGTCGTATACCCTG
>JBDUAP010000206.1:0-5280 GCA_040004585.1 Sporichthyaceae bacterium | reverse complement strand
CCGACGTAGGAAGTCGCACTTGTGTTGGCCTCACCCGTCGCGTACCAGAGCGCGTTGTCGTGCCATTCGAGGTCGCCGGTGGAAAGGGACAAGATGCCGTCCGAGATGGGCTCCCACGCGCCGTCGTCGCCGACGCTGGCCGCGTTGAGCTTCTTGCGGAACACCCCGCCGTTGGCGCCACCGGCGAACAGGTAGCCCCCACCCGCAGCGAGCCCGGTGATCCGGCCGCCCACGAACCCAGCGCCCCCCGAGGAGTTTGAGAACTCGGGGTCGCGGTAGTTGGGGTCGTCGGCGTCGTAGTCGAGGTTGGTTTGTTCCGACCAGACGCTGGCGTTTGACGGCAGGCCCCGGAAGCTGCCGAGGCTGGTCGAGAGCTGGCCGGCGGCCACCGAGCCGTAGGGCGCCAACCGGGCGTTGGCGACCGATGTCAGGGCGCTGAAGATCTCCGAGGACTCCGACGAGGGACCACCCACGACCGCCTCGACACCGTGCTCGCTCTCCGCCTCCGCCTCCTCTTCCCCGCCGACCCGCTCCAGGTAGCCGCGGTAACGCGGCCCACTCTCCTGGTCAGCTCGGGTGAGTGCGACACCGGCGGCACCGCCGACGACGACGGCGCAGGCGGCGGCGATGGCCACGCTCTTGCGTGGCAAGGAAGAGAGACCCATGAGTGAAATGCCCTTTCGGGAGCCCGTTGGAGGGGGCCCATGCGGCCCGCCCGGAAACGGTAAGCACCAAAAGGCGTTATGACCATGGCTTCGCCAAAGAATTTCTTGAGCCGGACAGGTGCCCGCTGCCCGTGCTGGAGACGTTGAGTGGTGTGCCCGTGACAGTTCGTGACCGCGAGGTCGTGAGGCGCGGTCGACGAGACGTCAGGGGGTGGCTGCCGCCCCTACCGCCACGGTGTCGCCGACCCGGTGCACCCGCATCGCGTTGGTGCTGCCCGCCTTCCCGGTCGGGCTGCCGGCGATGATCACGATGAGGTCGCCGCGCTCTGCCCGCCCAAGATCGAGCAACGCTTTGTCTACCTGTCTGACCATGTCGTCGGTGTGCTGGACGAACGGCACCAGAAAGGCCTCGGCACCCCAGGTGAGGGCGAGCTGGCTGCGGGTCGCCTGCTCGGGGGTGAACGCCAGCAACGGGATCGGCGATCGGTAACGTGCCAACCGCCGGGCCGAGTCGCCGCTGCGGGTGAACGCGACCAGGAACTTCGCGTCCAGCAGCGCGCCGACCTCCGTGGCGGCACGGGCGATCGCCCCACCTGTCGTGCGCGGGGTGGAGCGCATAGCCGCCACATGGTCGAGCGCCTCGACCTCCACCTTCGAGATGATGCGTGCCATCGTCTGCACCGACTCGATGGGGTACTTACCGACGCTGGTTTCCCCCGACAACATCAGCGCATCGGCCCCGTCGAGCACCGCATTGGCCACGTCGGAGGCCTCTGCCCGGGTGGGTCGCGAGGAGCTGATCATCGACTCCAGCATCTGGGTCGCGACGATGACGGGCTTGGCGTTGTTGCGCGCCATCTCCACTGCGCGCTTCTGGACCATGGGCACGTCCTCAAGCGGGAGCTCCACGCCCAGGTCGCCGCGGGCGACCATGATGCCGTCGAACGCCAGGACGATTTCGAGGAGGTTCTCGACCGCCTGCGGCTTCTCGATCTTGGCGAGCACGGGCAGGCGCACACCTTCCTCGTCCATGATCTGGTGGACGTCCTTGACGTCATCGGCGCTGCGCACGAACGACAGCGCGACCATGTCGGCGCGCAGCCGCAAGGCCCACCGGAGGTCCTCGATGTCCTTCTCGGAGAGCGCGGGGACACTGACGGCAACTCCGGGCAGGTTGAGGCCCTTGTGGTCGGAGACCATGCCGCCTTCGGTGACGAGGCAGCGCACCTGGGTCCCGGTCACGGTCGTGCACTTGAGAGCGACCTTGCCGTCGTCGATGAGGATACGGTCGCCGGCGCCGACATCTCCCGGCAGACCTGCGTAGGTCGTGGAGACCATGTCGACGTCGCCAGGGACGTGTTCAGTCGTGATCGTGAACTCGTGGCCGCGCTCGAGCACCACCGGACCGTCCGCGAAGTTTCCGAGCCGGATCTTCGGGCCCTGCAGGTCGACCAGGATGCCCACACCGCGCCCTGACGCGTCGGACGCACGACGGACCCGCAGGTAGGTTTCCTCGTGATCGGCGTACTCGCCGTGACTGAGGTTCAGGCGCGCGACGTCCATGCCCACGTCGACCAGGGTCTGGATCTGCTCAGCGCTCGACGTCGCGGGACCCAGCGTGCAGACGATCTTCGCTCGGCGCATGGATCAAGCCTAGTGACCGGTACGACGGGCATGGCGGTCGCAGCCCCGCCATCGACGCACCCGTCCGCAGGTCGGAACCGGTCGGTGAATCGCCGACGGCCGGCACCCCCGATGGGAGCGCCGGCCGTCGTTCGGCTGCGAGGTCAGCTCGTCGCTGCGCCGGTGGTCACCGCCGCGTATGCGTCGACGATCCCGGATCCGTAGAACGAGTTGAACTCCAACGTGCCTTCACAGAGCGCGTTGAACTCCGTGCTCCGGCCCTCGGCCGTGTAGGTCTGCAGCGCCGGCGTGGGGCAGGCGTGCTCACGTGCCGAGTTGACGACGATTGCCCGGGTGGTGTCCGGAGCCAAACCGAAGTTGTCGGCAGTGGTGCCGGCACCCCAGGCACTGACCGCGAGCGCGGCCACGCCGGTGGCGTGCGGGGAGGCCATCGAGGTCCCCTGCAACCAGATGTACCAGCCGCATTCGGTAATCGAGGACTTCTTGGACGGGCACACCTTGATCACCCCACTGGCCTGACCGGCCTTCGTGATGCGGCCGTTCTTGTCGACCAGTCCGTCGGCCTGCATGGCGTTCACCGGGTAGGTGGACAGGATCTCGTTCTGCAAGGTGCGGAACGATGCGGTTCCGAATCCGTCCCGGAACCAGCCGCCCGGCGCAGCCACCTCGATCTCAGCCTTCGCCTGGCCGCCGCTCGAGTAGTTCGAGTAGTCGGACTTCTTCTCCGACGGACCGAGGGCCGACACGCCGATCACATGCTGACCCTCGACCGGCAGGTCGACGCAGTCGGCGTCGGTGACGGTGCCGGGGTGCTCGGTGCCCAGCGGGTAGTCCGGGCTGGAGAAGTCAGTGCGGAGATTGCTCAGGTCCTCGTGGTTGTTGCCGAGCGACCCGACAAGCGTCACACCGTGGCCGTGTGCGTAGTCCATGGCGGCGTTCATTGCGGCGATGACCAACTGCTGTGAGGCCACCTCTTCGCTGGAGTCCTCGGGAGCGCCGTTGTTGCAGTTGTAGAGCCACGGGTCGACATAGAACGACATGTTCACGACGTCCAGGC
The DNA here is from genome assembly GCA_040004585.1 of Sporichthyaceae bacterium. Taxonomy (GTDB): domain Bacteria; phylum Actinomycetota; class Actinomycetes; order JACCUZ01; family JACCUZ01; genus JBDUAP01. The sequence goes on along the minus strand of JBDUAP010000206.1, from coordinate 1,914 downwards.
CGATGTCACCCGCGTAGGCGAGCGCATCGGTGACCGGCTTGAGGAACAGGAATCCGGAGTCCTGGCCACCGCGGATGCTGACCAGGGTCACGTCCGGCGCGACACCGGAGATGCCGAAACCGTCGGCCGCAGCCGCGATGGTGCCCGCGACGTGGGTGCCGTGCCCCGAGTCGTCCCACAGGTTCGGGTCGACACAGCCGGCGAACTCGCAGGGGCCGTCGATCTCGGGGATGTCCTTGGTGAAGTTGCGCGACAGGCCACGGTCGACCTGGGCGGCGAGGTCGGGCTGCCGGGCGTCGATGCCTGAGTCGAGAACGCCCACCCGCACCCGCTTGTCACCGGCATTGACACTGCGGGCGAGATCCGAGCGCACCATTCGCAACCCCACAACTGGGAGTCCAGGGGGTCCATGCCCTCGGTCGGGCCGGGGTTCGGGACCGCCGCCGTGCTGCTGGTGGCAGACGTCGCGCCTTCGCGCTCCACCGCGTTCTTCTTCTTGCCGGCTCCGGGCGTCTGACCGATGACGCGGTCCTTCGCGGCGGCGCGGATCGCCTTGGTGGAGCGAGCCGCTGCACCAAACGCGACGCGGTCGGAGCGCACCTCGTAGAGGCCGATGGCCTTGTTGACGGACACGACCGATCCACCGGAGGCCTTGATGGCACTCACGGCGTCAGCGCGGGATGCACCGCTCTCGGCGAGAACGAGATAGGTCTGGGTGGCGCCCTTGGCGCCGGCCGACACGGTGTTGTCGGCGCTGGCCGTCGTCGGGCCGGCGGCCAGAATGGTTGCTAGCGCGGCGGCGGTGACCGCTCGCCAGCGAGAAGTTTGCGGGATCGCACGAAGGTTCCTCCTCGGCAGTGATGACCCAGGGATCGGGGCCGGGCTCACCCTACGGACGCGATCCCTGGACGGGAAGCCCACCGAACTCTGCGTGCAGACTCAAACGGTGACCGGACGCGTCGTTGGTACGATCGGGCTGGGCAGCGTCGTGTCGCCCTCCAGCCAGGCATCGACGGCCGCGGCGCAGGACCGTCCTTCGGCGATGGCCCAGACGATCAGCGACTGGCCCCGCCCCGCGTCACCAGCCACGAAAACGCCGGGCACCGTGGCTCCATACGACGCGTCGCGTGCCACGTTGCCGCGCCCGTCCAGCTCGACCCCGAGCTGGGCAAGCAAGCCCTCAGGCGCCGGCCCGGTGAACCCCATCGCGAGCAGCACCAAGTCGGCCGGGATCTCCCGCTCGGACCCGTCCACGGGCGTGAACCGGCCGTCGACCAGTTCGACGTCCACGAGCTCGAGCGAACGGACCTGTCCGGCGTCGCCGGCCACGAACCGGGTGGTGCTCACGGCGTACACCCGCTCGCAGCCCTCCTCGTGCGCGCTGGACGTGCGGTAGATCAGCGGCCACGTCGGCCAGGGGTTCGCGTCGGGCCGCTCCTTCGGTGGCTTCGGCAGGATCTCCAGCTGCGTCACCGACGCCGCGCCCTGCCGGATCGCGGTGCCCAGGCAGTCTGCTCCGGTGTCACCACCACCGATGATCACCACGTGCTTGCCCTGCGCGCTGACCGGCACGTCGTACGACGGGTCGCTGGCCGCATGGACGGCGCGGTTGGCGGGCGGCAGGTACTCCATCGCCTGCAACACCCCCGTCAGATCCCGGCCGGGCACCGGCAGGTCACGCGACGCGGTGGCGCCCACCGCGAGCACGACGGCGTCGTAGCGCTGCAGCAGCTGCGGCCCGGTGATGTCCGAGCCGACGTCGACCCCGGGCCGGAACCGCGTCCCTTCTGCAGTCATCTGGGCCAGCCGCCGGTCGAGGTGGCTCTTCTCCATCTTGAACTCGGGGATGCCGTAGCGCAGCAGCCCGCCGATCGCGTCGGCCCGCTCCAGCACGGCGACGGTGTGCCCGGCCCG
>JBDUAP010000205.1:0-5299 GCA_040004585.1 Sporichthyaceae bacterium | reverse complement strand
GGCAAGACGGTCACGGAGTACGACGACCACCTCTTCTGCCTGCTGACGATGAACCACCACCCGCTGCACCTGGATGCCCACTACGCCGCGACGTCGACCGAGTTCGGCCGCAACGTCGTCGTCGGCAACTACATCTACTCGTTGCTGCTCGGCATGTCGGTGCCCGACGTGTCCGGCAAGGCGATCGCGAACCTCGAGGTCGAGTCGCTCAAGCACGTCCATCCGACGTTCCACGGCGACACCATCTACGGCGAGACGACGGTGCTGGACATGACGGAGTCCCGGTCGAAGGCCGACCGCGGTGTCGTGCAGGTCGAGACGCGCGGTCTGAACCAGGACGGCGTCGTCGTGTGCGTGTTCCGTCGCAAGGTTCTGGTGCCGAAGAGACCGGCTGAGTCGGCCGAGCAGCCCTAGCAGTCAGGCAGCGGTAGCGCTGGTGCGGTTCGCCGCCCAGAACGTGCGCAACACGCGGACCTTCTCCTGGAAGTGCTCGTCGCGGCCCAGCGGACCGGTGGTCGGCGCTGAGAGGCGGGTGCGGCGGCTCTTGCCGTGGTGGACGACCACCGTGGAGATGCCGAGGGACAGCTCGACCTCGATCTCGTGCACGTCGTCCCAGGGGATGATCATCGAGGGCAAGGCGTGGATGACCAGGCCGCGGCGGGTGGCCGAGGTGCCGATCCACCACGTGGCAGCAGCCATGCCGAGCAGGCCGACCCCGACCAGCGCCGTCTTCCAGCTGCCGCCGTAGCGGCCGTCGTTGAGGAGCACGTCGCCCCAGACCAATACCTGGAACCCGAGCACGCTGAGTGCGAAGGCTCGCCGCTGCGACCACGTCAGTCCGAACTTCACCGGCTTGCCGTCTGGACCTGTTCGCGACCTCATGTCAGCACCGTAAGAGTTCATACCACTTCATCGGGGCGAAATGGCGAACTCTTGACGAGCTGGACCGACTGTCTAGGTCGGAAGCATCCCCCAACTCTCCAGTGCGTCCCAAAGGCCATCGGAGAGCCGGAGCTCCCGGAGCTCCCGCCGGGACACCCAGCGCACCTCGGCAGCATCGTCGCCGGCCACCGGCGTGGTCGTCACGCTCAGCGCGCATGCATAGTCGCGGATGTCGAAGATCGTCGCGTCCGGACCCGGGCGCTTCACGGTGCCGACCCGCAGGCCGACGACCACGTGCAGGCCGGTCTCCTCCAGCACCTCGCGCACCACGGCCTGCTCGTCGGACTCGCCCGGCTCGACCCGGCCGCCGGGCACCGACCAGCGTCCTGCGGCCGGCTCACGGGCCCGCCGTACGACGAGCAGGCGACCCGTGTCGTCATGGACCAGCGCACCCACACAGGGGATACGCCGTTTCGCGGCAGCGGGGTCCGGGAACATCACGGGCAGCCTAGAGAACGGGGTCACCGATGACTGCCGTCCTGATCATCCTCGCCGTCGTGCTCGTCCTGGTGATGGCCGGCAGCTTGTTCGGCAGCGGAGCCGGCCCGACCCGACGCCGCGTGGTGGTACAGCGGCCGGTCCGCCGGCGCCGGGTGGTTGAAGAGGTCGTCGACGACCCGATGACGACCCGTAGCGTCGTCGAGGAGCAGCCGCCGGTCACGCGTCGCGTCATTGAGGACGACCCGCCGGTCACCCGGCGCGTCGTCGAGTAGCCATCGAGCAGCCAGCGCCGCCCTTGACGGCGACCCGTCTTCGGCGGGACCGTCAAGCATGAGGGCCGACCCGAGCTGCCCGCGCTGCGCGGGCCGGCTGCACTCGCCCGGGTTGTGGTCCAACGACTGGGTCTGCGACCAGCACGGAGCCGTCGCACCGTTGCAACCGGCGATGCAACCCACGGCCGAGACGCTTCGCCAGCTCGCGTCGACGTCGCAGGTCCCGGTGTGGTGCCCCTGGCCGCTGCCCAAGGGCTGGCTGGTGACTGGCCTGGCCCAGGCCGGCGACGAGCGCACCGGAGCGCGGGCGAGTGCCGTTGCCTGCTCCGGCCCCGCCCCCCTTGGCGGCGTCGGCGAGCTCGTCCTCGTTGCCGAGGAACCCGGCATCGGATTGGGCGCTCATTTCGGCGGGCTCGAAGGACCTGATCCGGGCGCGGTGCCCGACATGCAGCCGCCGCACGCCAAGATCCATGCGGCCGGTCACCCGACGGCCATGTGGGCGCTGCAAGGGGCGCCCGACCGGGCTGTCTATGTCGGTGAGGCGCTCGGCTGCTGGTTGTGGGCGGTGCTCTGGCCCGAGAGCGCGGGCTTTCTGCTCATCGACGAGTTCGTGCTGACCGACCTGCGCGACGCCGGCCACGAGCTCGACGTACCGTTCGGCGCGTTGTCCCCACGCCTGGCCGGCTGACCCGGGACGGGCCTCCTCGGCCCCTACGCTGGGGCCCGTGTCGATCGACCTGCACACCCACAGCTCCGCCTCCGACGGGACCGAGACCCCCGCCGAGCTGATGCGGGCCGCTGCGACGGCGGGGCTGGACGTTGTCGCGATCACCGACCATGACACCACCCACGGCTGGGCCGAAGCCCAGGCGGCGCTGCCAGCGGGCCTGCAACTCGTGCGGGGGGCCGAGATCTCCTGCGTCTGGGAAGGCATCAGCCTGCACCTGCTCGCCTACCTCTTCGACCCCGGTCACCAGCAGCTGGCGGCTGAGATGGCTTTGGCGCTGGACGACCGGGTGCCGCGGGCACAGGCGATCGTCGCGAAGCTGGCCGAGGCCGGTCACCCGATCACCTGGGAACTGGTCCAGGCCCAGCTGCAGGACGGCGCCACGGTCGGCCGCCCCCACATCGCCGATACCCTGGTCGCCCTCGGTGTCGTGCGCGACCGCTCCGAGGCGTTCGGGTCGCTGCTGAACGACGACGGCCCCTTCTTCGTCAGCCACTACTACGTCGAAGCGGTCCGCGCTGTCCAGCTGGTGCGCGAGGCGGGAGGAGCAGCCTTCTTCGCCCACCCAGCAGCGGCCATGCGCGGAACCATCGTCGGCGACGACGCGATCGAGGCGATGGCAGCGGCCGGGCTGGCCGGGCTCGAGGTGGACCACCGCGACAACCCGGAGCATGAGCGCACGAGGCTGCGCGGACTTGCCGCCGACCTCGAACTGTTGGTCACTGGTGCGAGTGACTACCACGGTGCCGGCAAGGACAACCGGCTCGGCGAGAACACGACAGATCCGGAGGTCTTTATGGCGCTGGTCGCGCAGGCCACTGGCGCCGAGCTGGTGGTCTCGTGACCGGCGGCTCCAACTTCAAGCTGTTCATCGAGGTCTTCGTGACCCTCTTCGTGATCATGGACCCACCGGGCACGATCCCGCTGTTCCTCAGCCTCACCGGCGGGCGTAGCAACGAGATGCGCCGACGGCTCGCCTGGCAGGCCGTGCTGGTCGCCTTTTTCGTCATCACGGTCTTCGCATTGTTCGGTCAGTCGATCCTCAACTACCTCGGCATCACGTTGCCCGCGATGCAGGCTGCAGGTGGGTTGCTGTTGTTGCTGGTGGCGCTGGAGCTATTGACCGGCAAGGCGGACGAGCCAGCCCAGACATCCAATGTCAACGTCGCACTCGTGCCCTTGGGCACCCCGCTGCTCGCAGGTCCGGGTGCGATCGTGGCGACGATCGTGTTCGTACGCGGCGTTCACGGGGTCGCCGATGGGGCCACCATCGCCGCGGCCATCGTCGCCGTACACGTCGTCCTGTGGTTGTTCCTGCGGTTCTCCGTCGGCATCATCAAGGTGATCCGCGAGAGCGGTGTCACGCTGATCACTCGCATCGCCGGGCTCCTGCTGTCTGCGATCGCCGTGCAGCTCATCGCGGATGCGATCACCGCCTTCATTGCGGACGCGTGACGTGACCGCGCAACAGCTCGGGTTCGCGGGGATGCCAACGCGGCTGTTCGTCTGCACGCCGACCCGCCTGACGACCTGGCTGGACTGCCCACGCCGCTACCGATTCGCCTATCTCGACCGGCCCACCCCGCCCAAGGGTTTGCCCTGGGCACACAACAGCGTCGGTGCCAGCGTGCACATGGCGCTCGCCGACTGGTACCGGTTGGCGCCAGGTGAGCGCACCCCCGCGCGGGCCGGTGAGCTCGTCGATCGTGCGTGGCTCACCGACGGCTTCCGCGACGGTGACCAGTCAGATCGCTGGCGGGCCCGGTCGCGCGAGATGGTGGCGCGCTACGCCGCCGCGATCGACCCCCGCGACGATCCGGTGGGCATCGAGCGGACGGTCGCCACGAAGACCGACGTCCTCGCGCTGTCAGGCCGGGTGGACCGCCTGGATTTGCGCACGGTCGACGGCGTCGAGCAGCTCGTCATTGTGGACTACAAGACCGGTCGGCACGTTCTCACCAGCTCCGACGCGCGCAGCTCGCTCGCGCTGGCCCTCTACGCGCTCGCGGCGGCCCGAGTGCTGCGGAAGCCATGCGTGCGGGTCGAGCTGCACCACCTGCCGAGCGGTGAGGTTGCCGGTCACGACCACACAGCCGAAACGTTGGAGCGCCACCTCGGCAGAGCCGAGTCGATCGCCGCCGAAGCCGCCGCGGCCGACACCGCCTACCGGACCGGGCTGGACAGCGAGGCGCTGGACCGGGTCTTCCCGCCGACCGTGTCCTCGTCCTGCCGCTGGTGTGACTTCTCCCGGCACTGCCCGGAGGGCCGGTCGGCATTCCCGCCTGCGGCTAGCTGGGCCGCCCTTGCCGAGACGGACTGAGCGCTCGAGCCCGAGCGAGCTGCCGTCCGCGTCAGAACTTGTCGTCGTTTACCGGAACCGCTAGTCATCCCGCCCGTCGATCTCGAACCAGACACACTTGCCGTCGCCTGCCGCGATCGTGCCCCACCGGTCGGCGAGGGCGTCGACGAGGCGCAGTCCCCGCCCGCCAGGTGCGTCCGGGCGCATGTCGCGGATCGCGGGAAACGCGTCAACGTTGCCGTCGTAGACCTCCACGCGCAGACCGGACGCGGTGATGTTGGCGACGAGCCTGATCGGCTCACCACCGTGACGCATGGCGTTGGTGACCAGCTCGCTCACCAGCAAGACGGCGCACTCCCCGGCCTCGCCGTTGATCTGCCAGTCGGAGAGCCGGGCGGAGACGAGCCGTCGGGCCAGCCCCACATGAGAGGGATGGACTCCCAGATCTGTCGCCAGCTGCACGCGTACTCCTCCGCCCACCTGAGGCTAGTCCGTGCTGGCCCAGAACGTGACCAGCGCTGCCGCGGTCTCCTCCGGGCTCTCGGCAGCCGGTGAGTGCGCGGCGTCCGCGAACTCCACGAGACGCGCGTCCAGCCGGGTGGCCATCTGGCGCTGGAC